>JAUWNO010000064.1 GCA_030612605.1 Armatimonadota bacterium | reverse complement strand
GTTTTTGCCAGATCCAGAATTGCCTTTGCTCCAGCAGATACAACAATTACAGGAGTTTTAGCCAGCTCGAAAAGATCTGCTGAAATATCGAATGTTTGTTCAGCAAACCTGTGAACACCACCGATTCCACCGGTCGCAAATACTTTGATCCCAGCCATATTGGCTGCAATCATAGTGGCAGAAACAGTGGTTGCTCCCATCTCTTTTTTTGCGAGTACATTTGCAATTTCTCTGCTGGAAACTTTACGGATATTTTCGGAAGAAGCTAATTCTTCTAATTCCTTCTGGTTCAAACCGATCTTAATTTTACCGTCCATTAAAAAGATAAAAGCAGGAACAACATTATTATTTTTTGCGATTTCTTCTAATTTCTTAGCAACTTCCAGATTTTGTGGAAATGGCATTCCATGTGCTATAATAGTAGATTCAAGTGCAATTACAGGTTGATTGTTTTTTAAAGCTTGTTCAACCGTTTTGCTGAAGCTCAGAAACTCGTTTTTAAGATTATTCATCTTTTTGGGCTTTCCAGGATTTCAACTTGTAACTGCTTCACTCCCACACCGATTAAACCGATTTCTTTGGCAGCGGCAAAAGAAAGGTCCAAATCCCGTCCTTTAATAAAAGGTCCACGATCATTAACTCGCACGACAACAGATTTTCCATTATCTTCGTTTGTTACTTTTAAGATTGTATTGAAAGGCAGAGATTTATGAGCACAGGTTAGTTTATTCATATCGAAAACTTCACCGTTTGAGGTCGGTTTGCCATGAAATTTTGTTCCGTAAAATGAAGTCACGAAATAGAAAATATCTCCCTTTATAACATCCTTTTGGATAACCTCTGTTTTGGAACTTCCATAGAATTGATGCAGTTTTTTATTTGAAGCTCCTTTGGTTCTGTAAGTTGTATTTGAACTGCATCCTACCAATAATAAAAAAGTTGAAATCGCAATAATAAATTTTTTCAAACCAACCTCCTCAATCCATCTCCTTCAAAAAAAAGAGAAAAACATATTCTGTCCATTAAATTTTTCCTGTTGACAGGATAAGCTCTAATTTCTTCTTTATTCACAAAAAAATCAAGGGCTATTTATGGAAAAATCTATTGTTGATTATTTTTTCTCTCTGGTTCAAATCGACAGTGAATCCAAGCAGGAAAAAGACATTGCTCTCAAACTTGAAAAAGATTTAACAGCTTTAGGAGCTGAAGTTAGATTTGATAAGGCAAATGAAAAAACAGGCGGAAACATCGGCAATCTTTATGCCTATTTCCCAGGCAAAGTGGATAAAGAACCAATTTTGTTTTGTGCTCACATGGATACTGTGAAACCGGGTATTGGCATTAAACCTCAGATTCTGAAAGACAGGATTACATCTGATGGAACAACGATTTTAGGCTCAGATGATAAATCCGGAATTGCTCAAATTGTCTGGGCAATAAAGGAGATTTCGGAAAGCAACATCTCTCATTCCCCGATTGAAATCGTCTTCACAATTGCTGAAGAAGTCGGTATCCTGGGTTCTAAGAACTTGGATTATTCTTTGATAAAATCTAAGTTTGGGTTTGCTCTCGATTCCAGGGATGTCGGTTCATTGACAATTGGAGCTCCTTCAGAAAACGACTTGAAAATTTTTGTACATGGTAAAGAAGCTCATGCAGGTGTTGAACCGGAAAAAGGTTTGAATGCGATTATGATCGCTGCTGAGGCAATTAGAGAATTTCCTCTTGGTAGAATCGATGAAGAAACAACCTGTAATATTGGAAAAATTGCAGGAGGGAAAGCCACGAACATTATTCCTAATTACGTAGAAATCGAAGCTGAGGTTAGAAGCCATTCCGAAGAAAAGCTTCAAAAAGTTACTCAACAGATTTGTTCAATTTTAGAGGAAACAGCTTCAAAATATCAGGTTGAAAATACTGAAGGTAAGATAATCTATGCAAAGGTTGAAATTGATATTAAAAAAGGTTATCAATCTTTTCGTTTGAAGGAAGATGATGAAATAGTTACGCTGGCTCATAAAGCAAATAAAAATCTGGTTTTGCCCTGCACAACTTCAATCGGTGGTGGTGGAAGTGACGCCAATAATTTCAATCAAAACGGTATCAAAATGGCAATAGTTGGAACTGGAATGAACAGGGTTCATACAGTTGATGAATTCATCCTTATTTCAGATTTGGAAAAAGGTGCTCAATGGGTTAAAAAAGTCATCAAAATTTATTCTCAGATGTAAAATGAAACTAAATTTTTTCAAGATGCAGGCTCAGGGAAATGATTATCTATTCTTTGATTTCCTGCAAGAAAATGAACCTCAAATCGATTTTTCCAAACTTGCTAATAAAATTTGCGACAGGCATTTTGGAGTAGGAGCTGATGGAATTGTTCTGATTTCAAAGGCTTCTGAAAATGATGCTAGCATGAAAATTTATAATGCGGATGGGTCGCAGGCTGAGATGTGTGGTTCCGCTTTGCGCTGCACGATTGCATATTTAAATTCGCTTTTGGAAAAAAAATCTTTTTCCATCCAAACAAAAGCCGGACAAAGAGTTGGCTGGATCATCTCAAAAGAAGGATCGCCAATTGTAAAAGCTGATTTTGGTTTACCGAAATTGATAAGCAAAAATCTGATAAGAATTAAAAAATTTGAGGGTTTGGCAGTTTCGATCGGAAATCCTCATTTTGTTACTTTTGTAGATAATTTGGAAGTGGATATTGCAGAAAAATTCGGTCCTGAAATTGAAATAAATGAATTCTTTCCAGAACGCACAAACATCGAATTTGTAAAAATTATTTCTCCAAATGAAATTGAGATAAAAGTCTGGGAGCGGGGAACAGGTGAAACTCTGGCTTGCGGAACCGGTGCTTGTGCTACGGTTTTTGCCGGTATTCATCAAAATTTCTTAGAGAATTCTGTTGATGTTATTTTTCCCGGTGGAACCCTTAAAGTTGAATATGATGGAGAAAATATTTTCTTAATAGGAAAAGTGGATTTTGTCTTCTCTGGAGTTTATGAATTTTGAGATAATCGGGATAGTGTATGATTTATATAAATCTGCAACGAACAAAACGAACAAAATCTAACAAAAAACAAAAAAGTTCGTTGTTGTTAGTGTTTGTTAGTTGCTAAAAAAAATTTTACCAAAAAATGTAAGGATTTTAGAATTAGTGACTAAACTCATCCTGCTGTCCTTCTCTTTTTGATGAGGATATTAAAGAAATTTCAAAGAGAAGGAACATAAGAAAAGCAAGAAGAACTAAAAAGAAAAAATGATCTTTTCTTTAGTTTCCCCTCGTTACTAAGCCCCAGCTTAGTAACGTAAATTAAATTGTTTCTAATCTTGTTAAAAAGGAACGAACAATGGATGAAAAACGAGATGAACAACTGGAAATACCTGAAGATATCGGACAGTATTTAAAATCAATACGAACAAAACAACGCATTTCCCTCCAAAAAGTTTCTGAGAAAACAAGAATAAAAATACGTTTTCTCGAAGATATTGAGAGTGACATTTTTGAGAATTTAGGTGGAACAGGTTATGCAAAAGCCATAATTGTTCATTATGCCAGAGCGATTGGAGCTGATGAAAAACATGTTCTGGATTTGTTTAATAAAGAACTGAAACCATCAAAAGAGCACTTTGTGAAAAAAAAATCCATGCAACCGAAAAAAATGTTGTTTTCAGCAAATTTATTTGCCATCATATTCCTGGTAATCCTGATGATAATTTTAACAGTTGTAACCGTAAGTCTCTATAAACAGGGGAAGTTGAGTTCACCCATCAGGAAAAAAGTTTACACAAAAGTTGAAACAATAGAACAAATTGAGAAAAAGAAAGAACAAACCCAGCAGATACAGGAAGAAATCGAGATAACAAAACAGTCAGAAATTCAGGAAGAAAAAATCAATGTTCAGGCATTGAGAGATACAACGGATTATTTAAAAGAATTTATGTTCAAAGACAAAGAAAGTCCGTTCGATTATCAGGAGTAATAGAAGATTCATCCCATCCCATGACTTTTAAAAAAGTACAATATCAACACCTTCTCGCTTCAGTGCTCAAACCTTCAAGATATATAAATCAGGAAATTAACAGCTTCTGTAAGCAGCCCTCCTCAAATACCATTAATTTTTGTCTCGCTTATCCTGATGTTTATGAAGTGGGATTTTCACATCTTGGACTCAAGATACTTTATTCCATTTTGAATAATGAGCCAGACGCTGTTGCAGACAGGGTTTATGCTCCGTGGCCAGATTTTGCCGATAAATTAAAAGAGAATAATCTTCCTCTTTTTGGAATTGAAAGCAAAATCCCATTACAAGATTTTGATGTTATCGGTTTCACTTTGCAAACCGAACTTACTTATACGAATATTCTGTATATGCTGGAGCTTGGGAAAATTCCAATTTTTGCAGAAGATAGAAAAGATGATGATCCTATAATTATTGCAGGAGGACCTTGCTGTACAAATCCTGAACCCTTAGCAGATTTTTTTGATGCTTTTTTGATTGGAGATGGGGAAGAAGCAATTGTAGAAATCAAAGATTCTTTACAAAAAAATAGAGCTAAAACTCGCAATGAGAAACTTCGAGATATAAGCAAAATTCAGGGAATTTATATTCCTGCTTTTTATGGGAAAAATAATCCTTCTAAAACCATCAAAGCTCGCAAATTTATGGATTTTAATAATCCAAAGAAAACGCATTCGAATCAATTGATTCCGTGGATTCAACCGGCTCATGAACGTTATGTTTCAGAAATTATGCGTGGCTGTTCTCGTGGTTGCAGGTTTTGTCATGCCGGTATGTTTTACAGACCTGTAAGAGAAAAAGCTCCTCAAAAAATCATTAAACAAATACTATCAGAAATATCTGAGTATGGTTGGGATGAAGCTGCCTTAACTTCACTTTCCACAAGCGATTACACCTGCATCAAAACTTTACTTTTCCATTTGCAAAATGAACTCTCAAAAACGAATACAAGTATTTCTCTTCCTTCACTTAGAGTAGATACAATTGATGAGCAGATTACAAAACTTTTAATCCAGATGCGACAAACTGGACTTACAATTGCTCCTGAAGCCGGAACACAAAAGTTGAGAGATATCATTAACAAAAATATCTCTGAAGAAGAAATCTTAAGAAGCGTGAAAATCGCTGTAAAAAATGGTTGGAAACTTATTAAACTCTATTTTATGATTGGTTTGCCTTTTGAAGAGATGGAAGACATTCGAGGAATAATTCAGCTTGTTGAGAAAATCATAGATCTATCTCAGAAAAGAATTCAGATCAATATTACGATTTCTCCCTTTATTCCAAAACCTTTCACGCCTTTTCAATGGGCAGAAATGGAATCCTCGGAAACACTTCTAAAGAAAGCTCTGTTCATCAAAAATTCCCTGAGAAGGTATAGATTTGTGAAAACCAAATATCATGAAGTATCTTCTTCAATATTGGAATGTGTGATGGGACGCGGAGATAGAGAAGTTGGAAAATTGATTTATGCAGCTTATAAAAAGGGAGCGATTTTCGATGCCTGGCATGAATTTTATGATTTTGCTAGATGGCAAAATGCTGCAGATTCACTTAATCTCGACCTGCAAAAATATCTTAATCCCATCGATTTGGATTCTACTTTAATTTGGGATTATATCGATATTGGAGTTAACAAGGAATTTCTTATTTCAGAATGGAGAAATGCCCAACAAACCAAAACAACTGAAGATTGCAGAACAGGAAAATGTACAAACTGTGGAGTTTGTAATTCTGAGATTTTTCCAAAATATGTAGAAAAGGAATATCAAAAAGAGATAAAATTAGAATGTAAAAAACAGGAAAAGCAACAGAGTTTCTATTTTCGTGTTTTCTTTGAAAAGAAAGGATTAATGCAATTTGTAGCACATTTGGATTTGCTGAGAATGATCCAGAAAATTCTGCGGGCAAGTGGATTACCGATTTCTTATACACAAGGTTTTTCCATTCATCCCAAGTTGAGTTTGGGTCCGCCGCTTTCCGTTGGAATCCAGGGAGAGAACGAGTATTTCGATTTTGCAATTTCAGAAGAAAAAGATGTTGTTGAGATTGAGGAAAAACTCAAGAAACGAGTTCCATCTCAAATTAAAGTTAAGAAAATCATTCCTGTTTTTTCCAGGAAATTAAGAGCAATGGATTTTTATCGATTGGAAAGATTAATTTTGATTCCTCCTGAAGAGATTCGAGTAATTTTTAAAATTTGCACTGAGGAGTTTACTAATTGCGACAACTGGCAATTTACCCGAACTCGAAAAGGAAAACAGAAAACTTCAGATTTAAAGAAAATTGTAAAAAGCATTTATTGGGATGGAGAGAAGCTGGAGATTGTGAAGAAAATTGTTGGTGCCAGCATTTTTGATATTCTGCGAGAAGTATATAAATTTAAACGTGAAAACACGAATAGGTTCGAGATTATCAGGAAAGAATTACTGATGAATAACCTTGAAAAGGTTTAAAAGATTTTTCTTCCTGCTGAACCTTTTCAACGGTTAAAACCCAGAATCCAACAAACCATTGAAAACTTCTTAGGAATGTCATTCCCGCGAAAGCGGGAATCTAAGGTTTAAAAGACTTATCTTCCAGTTGAACCTTTTCAACGGTTTTTTTCTAACCTTGAACTTGTGAAGTCTTTGAGACTTAACAAGTTTATAATAGCTGTAAAACCTCACATCCAACAGCTGCTGGATTTTTAAGTTAATTCTAACCATTGAAAAGGTCTATTTGAGAGAGTACCTCTGTGTGTAAACCGTTTTCAAGGTTGACGGTTGTATCTCAGGCAGCTTATGGAGAAAATTAATGAAGTTGTTTGGAACTGAACAGATGACAACAATCAGCCCATCTCCTCAGGTATCTATCTCTATAAACTGAAAGTGAATGGCAAAACATTGGCTACCCGGAAATGTATTTTGCTTAAGTGAATAAAATGTTAAAGAGGTTATTTCTAATACACATATCATCTTTTTAATTGGACAAAATAGTTCGTTATTTAATTTTTCTCTTTGTATCAACTAATATTTCAATTTTATCTTTATGCAGTTTAAATAGCTCATCTATTTCATCTTGTGATAAAGGTATTACTCCCTTCTCATTAACTTTCATTTGCCTTAATATCTCAATTGGAATATCCTTTGCATCAAATGCGAATACCTTTTTGGGCATTATTGGAAATTCAATTACATTAATTGTCGAACCCGCCGATATTTCAAATCTTATCCTAAAGAATTTAACTTCATTCTTAGGGTCATGATAACCAATATTTAATAGGTACTTGTTCTGCTCAAGAATATCAATATCATATTGGACGATCTTCTTTATGTTGATTAAACTAACTTCATTGTTAATTTTACAATCAGAAAAATAATGTTTCATTTCCATTAACTTATCATTTGCTAAACACATTTTTAATTTGTTTAGAAAGTTCTTTATATTACGATGTAGTTTTGTGCCGGGAATACTCTTTGTACATATAACTCCATCACGTATTAGCTCAAATAATTTTATCTCTTGTTCCAAGCGATAGATCTTTTGCCGTAATACATTTCTTTTTATTCCGGTCTTTTTAGCTAACAGACTCAAATCCAATGAAACTTCATAATATTTTTTTAAAAGTGCTCTCTCTTTTGCATTAATTATATCAATTGTATTAATATCCAAAGGTTCTTTAATATCTGCATTTTCTGTATATAATTTTTCTTCAAAATAGGAATTTGAATAATTTAATTCTCTTTTATTTTTTTTCAGGTAGCTAAAAGATAAATTCTTGGAAACTTTAAAGATCCAGGAATCAGATCTATTCGTTTCGATCTTCTCTTCATTCAAATAATACTTTATTGCTGTGGCTTGAGCGATGTCTTTTGCCATATCAATTTCCTTGATATAATGCATAGAAACTTGATACGCTTTTAGTAAGACTTCATTGTAATCGACTGCTGTCTGCATGCCCCCCCTATTAAATTATTATATTACAACTTCTTAGATTGGATTTGTCTACAAAAACGCTCCTTATTTGTTATATCTAGTAGAGGAGCGATCTATGAAAAAATTATTAATAATAATTTTATTTAGTTTAGTTTTTTCAATTAAACTTTTAAGTCAAATAGATTTTTCAGCTTACCCGGAAATCTCACCAGACGATCTGAATACATACGAATATACCATTATTTATAACTGCGATGAATCAAATGTAAAACTCGTTATTATTAATGGGAAAACATATGTGGTTTATTATTGAAATTATCACCATCCGGGTAAACATATTTATAATAGGAAAAAATAAATTTATTTGACAAAAGTTCTCTTCTATTATGGAAGAGAACTGTAAATTGTTTTACCAGAAAATGTAATGAAATGTTTTTTACTGAAAGAAAATATTGAGATATAATGTCATCCTCGAGCAATCGAGGAACTAAAAAGCTCGTTCCCGGTTTCCCGAAAACGAGCCTATCTCAACGCTGTTGATTTCTCAATAGCAAGGCAAAAATGAAAAATAATTAGTTTTAAGCAATAAAAAAAAGTAAAGAAAGATGAGAAAGAAATCTTAATATTTTTTATTTCTTATATTGTTTTTAATAGCTTATCCTGAAGACAAAATGATATCAGATATACAAAGATTTAGGAGAAACTAAATGAAGAGAATCATCGTAATTATCATCTGTATTTTAATGGTGTCATTTGCTTTTTCTGATGAAGCAGAAAGTGAGACTAAGAAACGGAGGATTTATTCTGGTATTTTATCACCCGGCATTTTTTCTTCGCTTTGTTTTGGATTAGGAGAAGTATCATCTAGTAAGAGAACTGAAGGTTTAATTATCGTTCAAATTGGGGCAGGTCCTATGTTTTTAGGAGGAGGTATATATTTACAAAAAAGGTTCTTTAAGGATACAACACGAACGGGTGTGTTTTATACATTTGATATTGGTGTTGATTTAATCCTGGGAGCGGGAGCAGATCCTGGTGGCGGTAGTGCAGGTTTTGTAAATATACTTTTCCCGAATATAGCGGCAGGAATTGGCTATAGTAAAAAAATCGGAGAAAATACATATATCCGTCTCTCAATTGATGCGGGTATCAAAGCTGTAATAAGTAATCTGAATTTATCGGTTACTTTTTAAAAA
>JAUWNO010000546.1 GCA_030612605.1 Armatimonadota bacterium | reverse complement strand
ACCGAACCGAAAATTGAGTATCTTTTTGGAATTGAAGATTTTTTAAAAAGCAGATTACATAAAAAAGTTGATGTTATTAGAAAGCATAAGTTTATCAGGGAAAGATTGTTACGATCAATTGAAAAGGATATAATTTATGTTTAATGAATTGATTTTTAACATTTTAAATGATATACAAGATTCAATTGAAATTATTTTACAAAGGACAAAAGAGATAAATACTGCTGAAGATTTTCTTGAAAATGATTATAATCTCACAATTTACGATTCTGTTGTTATGCGTTTGCAAGTTATTGGAGAATTGATAAAAAGTATTCAAAACAAAGATCAAAATTTTCTTAAACAATATAATCAAATCGACTGGAATGAAATTATCAGAATGAGAGATAAAATTTCTCATCATTATTTGGATTTAGATGTAGAAATTGTTTTTAATATTTGCAAAGAAAATATCCCTGAATTGAAAAATGTTGTAAGTATAATTCTAAATGATTTTAAAATGTAAAAAACCTTTACCTTTTTTCAACTATCCTGGCTGAAACATATCGTCAATCTTCACGAGGGAACTATCGAAGTGAAAAGCAAAGTTGAACAGGAAACGAGATTTATTGTTAAACTTCCATACCCTCGTTCCTAACTCTCGTTTCCAAGCCCTAGCTTGGAAATGAAAAAACATCAGGTTCAAGGTGCAACCCTGAACCTGCAAAGCCTTAAACCCTCTTGCTGCTGAAGCAGCATTCTCCCCTACAAAGGGAGATAAAAGGATTTCGATGAACAAAGAAAAAATCGCAATTGAATATCTACCGCTTGTAAAAAGTATTGCCAATAAATACGCTCATCTCGGTGTTCCTATAGAAGACCTGATACAGGAAGGATTGATCGGACTTCTGGAAGCTGCTGATAAATTTCGGGATGATAAAGGAGCAAAATTCTCTACTTATGCAACTTTTTGGATAAAGAAAAAGATGCTTGCGGCGATAGATAAAGAAAAGAAAAGTTCACTCGATTCGATAAAGCTGACAGAAGAATCGGTTGAAGCCAAAGAAGATGAATTAATAACCAGCCCATATTTGAAACTCTCGCAAAATATGCCTGATATCGAAAAAAAAATATTGCGAATGTTATTTGAAGAACAACTTACATTAAAAGAAATATCACAGGAATTGAAAATCTCCCGCGAACGTGTTCGACAATTGAAAGAAAAAGCTCTTAGAAGAATGAGAGTAACATCTAATCAGACTTGACTTGCAACGACTTGTCAGGGCGTAATAAAATGAAGACTGAAATGCGAGTTAAGAATGATTATCTTTAGATTAAATTTTTCATTATCTTGAAGCTTCCACTGCCTTTTAAAGGAAGTAAAAGCTTCCAAGTTTAGTTCTGTCCGAACCAGAAGATTCGGACAGAGTATTAAAGGTCTCAAAGCAGAGCTTTACGTTACAAAAATCTTAACCAAATCTTAACATTCACCATATACTCACTTAACTTTTCCTCCGTATAATAAAAGCGAAAGGACAAAAAAGTCCGAAAAATCCGGCTTCGCAAAAAGCTACGCCGGGATAAAGGAGGAAAAAGTGAGAAAAGTATTACTAATTGTAATTTTAACAATCGTTGCATTTAGTATTTTGAATGCAGAAACAAAATTGAAAATGGAA
>JAUWNO010000237.1 GCA_030612605.1 Armatimonadota bacterium | reverse complement strand
TGAAGATTGAAAATTGAAAATTGAAAATTTGCGAACTTCCTGACCTTTTAAATTATAAATTACCAATTCAATGTCTTCGGTGAATTCGGTGTTTAATTTAAACGAAATGGTTGTACTGGGATTGAATGGGTTGGGATAATTTTGAAACAGTTGAACACTGGAACTTACAATTTCCTCATCTGTCGAATTTATTCCATTATTGAAGTAAACTATCATTGAGTCGATGGTTGTATTCATTGAAGCATCACGAGTAGAAACTTTCAACCAGTAAGCCCCATCAAGAAAATCAGTAGAATCAAAGATCTCATCAGCATCTTCTTCAGTGATAAGCGAATCACCATTGGAATTTGTAATGATATGATAATATTCTCGTTCATCATAATTTCCAATGGAATAGCATGTTGCATCGCGGGAATAGATTGTGTTTAGAACGATATCAGTCCAATAATTAGAAAAATATGTATCGATCGGCATATCATAAGAAAATGAAAATTGTTCATAAACCGTGGAATCGGGATCATCGATTGGATGAAGAGAGAAATTGATATCCCATATATCTATCCGCCAATCTGAATTTTCAATATCATGGCATTTTGCAATAATATCAAATTCACCTGATAAATCAAATGGCTCAAGATAATCACCATTGATATCACGAAAAGCAAAAAGATTGAATTCCTGGGCATTTTCAAAAGTTGGAGGGATCGTATCCTGGATATTTGTTACATCGATGTGTGGATTATCGATCGTCCACCAGGTTCCAAACCATTGTGCCCCTTCATCTTGCAGTCTGGCAAAATGAATATGAGTAAAATCATACCAGCCCCAAGGATAAAGCGTTCCCAAAAAATCACCGGCTGTAACACTATCTCCAACTGTATGAACAATCGAATCTTCGTTCAGATGAGCATAAAGATAACCTTCTGTTTCTGTGGAAACATCTTCATTGGCAATTGCCACCCGCCAATATGGGTCACCACCGGTTGTTAGAACTGCTTTCACAAATCCATCGTGAACTGCATAAACTTCCTGATAATCATCTCCCAGGAAATCAACTCCGGGATGAAGATATGGATTGTAACCATACTGCTGGATTTCGCCATAACTATTTCCAACAGGAAATGGGTAATTCGGTGCACCATAATTCAGTGGAGAAAGTATCGGTTCGTGAGTTCGGTTTAAATTTAAGTGTAGAACTTTTTCATCCAGTTTTTCAATATTTATCAGATCATTTGTTCGATACAGGTTGAAAAGAATATCCTCATTCTCTCTGATTTTTTCAACAAAATAAAGCGAATTATCAATGACTTCAGCAGTAAAGAAATTTCCGTTGAACGAATGAATTTTTTCCAATTTGTCATTGATCTGATAAACAGAATCTTCTGTGAATATTAATGGAAAACCTTTGTAAAAAAGCAGGTTGTGGATTTTCGAGTCGTAAGGAGCTTGCGACGACGACTCGAGATGAGAGAAGCAAATCGTTTCGACTCGACTCGAGCTTTCAGAATCATTCTCGGCTCGACGCATACTTTCAAGGCGAAAAACTTTACCTTTGTAATGAATCTTCCCATTTTTATCTGCAAATATCGAATGTCCAAAATTATCAATATCAAAGATTATTGAACGTTCAAATTGCTCTATTTTAAAAGTAGAATTATCAAGAACCTGCAAATACTCTCCATTAAAGAAAGCGGAGTATTTCTTGTTTTCGGAAGTTTTAATATTTATCACTTTTTTAAAAGTTTTTTCAAATTTCAGATTTCCGTTTTTATTATAAAATCTAAGCCAGGTAGGAACATTTTCTTCGATTGTAATCAGCGTCAGATAACCGTTCTCAATTTCAAAAAGGGAATTCCCGATTAAAGTATTACCGTCAATATCGATAGAATATTCTCCATCTTCGATATAAAATACTGCTGAAGAATGCGATTCAGATCTATCGATGTGACCGTATTTGTTTAGGGTAATATTAGCGGATAGCAAAAATACTGGAAACAGTAATATTAAAATCAAAATATCTTTCTTCATGGAATCCATCCCTTTTATTTATTCCACAACCAAATCTAATAATCATTTTTATATTCCCAAGAAAAACTTGGGAACAAGTTCACCTCTTCAACCATTGCGAAGGTTAGGAAAACCCCTCTTAATCTCCCCTTATAAAGGGGAGCAAGTGCACCATAGCAGTCATTTACAAGGTTTTCCTTTCGTGCTAATTCGTGGTTTCAAATTTTCACCTGCTTCACAACATCTATCACAGTTCCATCTACCCATTTGATGGCAGCAATGATTTTTTCTTCAAATTCCGCAGCTTTTGGTTTGCCGCAAATCCTTTCTGCTTCTTCCTTTAATTCATGAATTGTTTTAATAGGAAGTTTGGAATTTTTCATTTTGTCGAGTAGATCTTTTCGGAGAGGATTGATGGCAATTCCCCGCTCTGTTACGATTATATCTATAAGTTCTCCCGGACCACAGATAGTAGTAACTTCATCGCGAATAACCGGAATTCTATCCCTGAATAAAGGAATTGGAAGGATCACATTCTTGCCAAATAAGCAATTCTGCCAGCCACCAATACCGTGTAGCAGATATCCATCGGAATGAGTTACAACATTGGCATTGAAATTCACATCGACTTCAGTAGCACCTAAAATTACAATATCTAATAAGCCTGCAAAATTCCCCTTACCATGATAATTATAACTCGTAAACGGACTTGTATTTACGTGATGGGGATTATCCCTCATGGAACGAACACCATCGAGGTCGAATGTCTGTCCGTCCAGGATATATTCCACCAAACCTTTTTCCAGCATATCGACCAAGTATTTATTACTTCCACCTCTGGCAAATCTTGCTTTTATTCCTTTTCTTCGCATGATCTCTCCAAAGAAAACACCAATAGAAAGAGCAGTTCCTCCTGCACCTGCCTGGAAGGAAAAACCATCTTTAATAAGACCGACTTCTTCACAGAATTTTGCTGTCATTTCCGCAATAAGAAGTCTATCAGGGCTTTTAGTTATCTGCGTGGTTCCCGAAATGATCTTTTCCGGAATCCCTACTTGCCCCATCTGTACTACATAATCCACGTAATTACCGTGAATCTGCCAGGGTATGCAGGGAAAGTCTACCAGGTTATCTGTAACAACAATAACTTTATCTGCGTATTGAGAATCAGCCAGAGCAAATCCCAGAAGTCCGCAGGCAGAAGGTCCTTCCACGCCATTTGCATTTCCAAAAGAATCAGCAGTGGGAGCAGCAATAACAGCAATGTCGATTTGTACATCGCCATCTTGAACCGCCTGATATCTTCCACCGTGAGAACGGAGAACACCAACGCCTTTCATTTTCCCCAGAGATGCAAAACGACCCAATGGACCGTTCATACTTCCTTCGATGTGATGGATTGTTCCGTTTTCCAGTTGTTCGATGATAGGTTTCTGGCAGGGGAAGGAAGCTGATGGATACCAGACAAGGTCTTTTATTCCCAGTTCCTGTGCTATCTTGAAAATCTCAACAGCTATCAGGTCGCCATTTCGGAAATGATGATGTGTGGAAATAGTCATTCCATCTTTGATACCAGCTTTGATAAGAGCTTCTTTCAGGTTTGGAACAAGTTTGTTTCCATCAAGTGGATAGTCGGCACAAGTAGAAATTTCAGGTGCAAATTTCCTGCCTTCGGGTTTGTATTTTCCAACTCCCATAAAAGGAATCACAGGTTTTCCGTTTATTTCTTCCGGGATCATTCTTCCGACTGCGTTTTCAATAAATTTAACCGACATAATCATCCCTCCAGGTTTTGTTCAATTTTCCAGCTTCGATCGCCTGCTCGATGGTTTTTTGAGCACGTTTCACCACCGGTGGATCGATCATTTTGGAGCCGAGAGAAACAACTCCGAGACCTTTTTCCGTGGCAACGTGGAAGGCATTTACGATTTTTTTTGCTTTATCGATTTCTTTTTCATTAGGAGCGAAATATTCGTGAATAACTTTTATCTGACGAGGATGGATACAACCCATTCCGTCAAAACCCAAACTTTTGGATTCGAGCACATTTTGCTTCAAAGCTTCCATATCGGAAACATCAGAGAACACAGAATCGATTGCTTGAATTCCAGAAGCTTTTGCAGCATTTACTACCTGACATCTGGCAAAGAAAGATTCCTTTCCTTTCTTCGTTCGTTGAGTTCCCAGATCTGCTGTATAGTCTTCCAAACCGATAGCAAGGGCAACCACGTTTTTTGCTGCTGTTGCAATTTCATACGCTTTTATAATTCCAAGAGCACTTTCGATTATCGGCATCAGATAGATCGGGTTTTCAACTTTTTTCTTTTTGGAAATTTCTTTAATTCTCTCATTTACCAATTTAATCTGCTCTGCACTTTCA
>JAUWNO010000544.1 GCA_030612605.1 Armatimonadota bacterium | reverse complement strand
AAAAATCGTGTAGAATATTATCAATGTTTAACTGATGCAAGAAATAATAATATTATTCAATGGATAAAATTCTTCCTCAAAGGAATTATTACAACTTCAGAAAACACAAAACTAACATTTATGAAAATAATTGAATTGCAGAAAGAAATGATAGAAAAAAGTCATACTTTTGGTAGTAGATCTAAAAAAATTATCAAAATCATAAATAAATTTTATGAAAGCCCAATTCTGAGTGTTAAGGAATTGGTAAAAATAACCGGAATTCCTGATAAAACTATGAGGTCATTGATAAATGTTATGATTGAGAAAGACATAATAAAAGAAATGACTGGTTATGGAAGAAATAAATTGTTTGTATTCGATAAATATTTAAAGTTATTTTGATGAATAAAAAAGTGCCTGACAAAAGTGTCAGTGCTCAGATTGAAAGAAAATATGAAAGAGCACCGCACACTTCAAACATTAGCTGAAATTTGAAGAGACCTTTTCAAGATTTTTCAATGTCATTTCTCCTGAAATGATTCAGAGAACATCCAGCAACAGCCGGATCAGATTCGCAGAAGAATTTGTAATAATCACAAATCATATACACCAAATCAATTATTTTCAAAAACCGGCATCGAAAAAAAGTTGCGTAAAATGTGTGGAAAAAATTTTCGTCCTTATCTTATTAAACATCCGAATGTCCGAAGGACTTCCGATTGTTTGGAAAGATAAACATTCCGAAGAGCTAACGCACATTCGGAAGTTAGGGAGAATAAATGCAGAAGATAAAAAATATCGCAATTATAGCTCATGTAGATCATGGGAAAACAACCCTCATCGATGCTGCACTTCAGCAGATGGGAGTATTTAGGAAGAACGAGAAAGTCGATGAGCGGGTTATGGATTCCAACGATTTAGAGCGGGAAAAAGGGATAACCATCTTTTCTAAGAATGCTTCTCTATATTACAAAAAGTATAAGATAAATATTGTCGATACTCCGGGTCACGCCGATTTCGGTGGAGAGGTTCAGCGTATCATGAAAATGGTAGACAGTGTTCTTCTGCTTGTAGATGCCTTCGAAGGACCAATGCCGCAGACTAAATATGTACTCAAAAAATCTTTGGAACTGGGTTTGAATCCTATTGTAGTTATCAATAAGATCGATCGTCCGAACTGCCGTCCCAAAGATGTGCTGGAAATGGTGTTCGATCTATTCTGCGACCTGAATGCTAACGACGACCAGCTTGACTTCCCGGTTATTTATGCTTCCGGAAAAACAGGAATTGCCAAGTATGAGCTCGATGATGAATCGGACAGTCTCGAACCTTTGTTTGAGACCATTATCGATCATGTCCCCAATTCTGCAGGAGAAATTGATAAGCCTTTACAGATGCTGGTTTCTGCGATAGAATACGATAATTATATCGGTAAGATCGGAACTGGAAAAATCAACAGTGGAACAATTTCTCAGGGACAGGAAATCGTGCTTTTAAAGCGTGACGGAGAACGTCTTCTGTACCGCATCTCCAGGATCTTTCAATATGTCGGATTAAAGAAGGAAGAAGTCAAAAAAGCAAATGCAGGAGATATAGTTTCTCTTGCTGGTATGGAACGGGTGGATGTTGGAGAAACTGTTGCCGACAAAGAACACCCTGTACCTCTTCCGTTAATCGA
>JAUWNO010000287.1 GCA_030612605.1 Armatimonadota bacterium | reverse complement strand
TTTTTTGCCGACGGAGTCGGCTACTCCATAACCTGGAACGGAACGGATGAAAATAATAAACCTGTAAGTTCAGGAATTTATTTTTATCAGTTGAAAATATCGGGGAAAAAGAAGGCTACAAAAAAATGTTTGCTGCTGAAGTAATTGCCTTGTTTGTCTCATCCTTTTTTAACCCCTCTCTTGTTTTTAAGAAAGGGGTATGCTTGCCGGGGCGTAGCCTTGGCGGAGACCGGGGGTGAGTTTTAGATTCCCGTTTCCGTCAAAAGACGGACACTGTTCGCGGGAATGACAAAATGAACATTGGAACTAATTATTAAAAAATATGATTTTCTTTTTTTTGCTTTTTGCTTTCTCCTTTTCTCCTTTTCTCCTTTTCTCCTTTCTATCGAAGTAGGCGGTCACATCACGGAAAACACAACCTGGTCTCCTGATAACAATCCCTATCTCGTAGTCGATGATGTTTATGTAGATGATGATATAACACTAACAATTCTTCCCGGAACAGTTGTAAAATTTAATGCTGCTCGCTTAGCAAGTTACCAGGATATGGATAATTTTGTATATTACAATGGTGCAAACATTGCTAAAATGTTACAGATAGATGGTAAATTAATTGCTGATGGAACTGAAGAAGAACCCATAACTTTTACACGAATTCAGGATTCATTGTATTATCATTGGGGAATAATTTATCTTAGGGAAGAAGCTGATTTGTGCAGTTTTAAATACTGTCATTTTGAATATTCAGCTTATCTTCTCATTGTTCTTGGGATAATTCCGAATGCGGCTATCAGTATATACAATGAGGAAGCTATAATTGAACACTGTGATTTTGTAGATAATTTTACAGGGGTAAATGCACAGTTCTTCACTGAAAGAATAATAATAAAAGACAACAATTTTTATAATATAGATAATATTAGCCCATCTTATCCTGGATATCATGTTAAAGGAGGAGTAAGTATTTCACCAAGTGTTACAACTGAATCATGTATGGTACTTATAGCCGGAAATTCATTTATGGAAACAGATGTATCTTGGGGGCATGTTGATATCAGAAGTAATACTCATGCTTATATACTAGATAATTTTTTTTTAGGAGAGTCAGGAATTCATGCTGACATGGAGTCAGATTTTGGATCTTATATTTACAATAATGAATTTATAAACTGTGATTACAGTGGTGGAATTTTTGGAGGTGAAGAAGATAATTCCCTTTACATCAAAAAGAACAATTTCATCGGTGGATCTGATGGTATTAATATAGATTATGCTTATGTTGAGATAAGTGATAATTATTTTGAAGGGTGTGATCTTGATACCGGTTTTAATTCATTTGGATTAATATTTAATAATATTATAAATAGTGGTTCAGCTTATGGTCCAGGGGTAGTACATTTTTTTAACAATATTTCTTATAATAATGAAAATGGCATCGGTATTTGTGCCACTTCTCAAAGATTATCTTGTACAAATAATATATCAATAAATAATCATTACGCGTTTGAAGCCAGCGCGTCCTTCGATAATTGTATATTTTTCGACAATGAGGAACTTGAACAATTTGGAGTAACCGGCAACCCTATCTTTCGAAACTGTATTATAGATTTTGAATTAGAATACCCCTTAATTGATGGTGGCGGCAACATCTGGGTGGATTCTCTGCAGGCACAAACCCTTTTCGAAGATATTCAAAATGGAGACTTTCATCTTATTGAAGGCAGCCTGGCAATAGATGCAGGGTTCGATACTCTTGGTTATTATTATCCCTTCGATATGGATTACAACCACAGAGTCTGGGATGGAGACAACAATGGAAGTGCGATAATCGATATTGGTCCCTATGAGTATAATTCACCATCTTTTGGCGGTATCGTGGGTTACACTTACAATCCCACAACTGGTGAAAGAGTAGATTATGTTTTGCTGAAAATAGACAACCAGCCGGGTGAGTTTACTTTCTCAGACAGCATCGGAAATTTCCAATACAAACTTCCTGCCGGTATTTACGATGTTTATGCAGAACGAGGATTTTATGAAGATATAATCCAATACGAAATAGAGGTTTTCGATGGGCTGTTCACTCAGGTACTAATTCCAATGATTGAAACTGTGGAGGTGGAAAATATTCAATATTCAATATACAATTTTCAATTGAGAAATTATCCAAATCCGTTTAATCCTGAAACAACCTTTTCTTTTAATATTTCTCGCAAAGACGCAAAGGACGCAGAGATTAATATTTATAATATAAAAGGTCAGAAAGTGCAGGAATTGAAAATTGAAAATTTAAAATTGAATATTAACGAAGTTGTTTGGGATGGAACAGATGAAAATAACAAACCAGTTTCATCAGGAATTTATTTTTATCAGTTGAAAATATCGGGAAAAAAGAAGGCTACAAAAAAATGTTTGCTATTGAAGTAATTTCCTTGTTTGTCTTATCTCATAAAAGCCCCTCTCTTGTTTTGAAGAGAGGGGTTTGGGGTGAGTTTGGGTAAGGTAGTAAAATATGAAAAACAAATCGAAGATTTATCTTTCCGAAATTTATCTTAAAGAATTTCTTCATAAGAAGTTTCGGAAAGTTTTTCTCATTTTACACTTTACAGTCTTTATTTTCCTTTTTTCTTCCGTAAATTGCCAAACTTTTCTGGAGATTTGCGAACAGGGATGGGGAAGCGGAATGATGAACAGTAAACCCGTTTTCTCTGATATTGACAATGATGGATATCTCGACTTGTTCGTGGGAGAAAAAGCTGGGAATATCAATCATTTTGAACAGGATACTCTGGGAACATACAGTTTCAACCTTGTTACTCCAAATTTCAATAATATTAACCCCGGACCATATTCTGCCCCCTTCTTTTATGATATCGATAACGATGGTCTAATAGATTTATTTGTCGGAGAGATAAATGGAAATATAAATCATTTTGAGCAGACAGCTTTATTTTCTGATGAATTCAGTTTGATAACAGAAACTTTCAATAATATCGATGTTGGCATGAATTCAGTTCCTTTTTTTATTGATATCGATAATGATAATTTATTAGACTTAATAATAGGCCAAGGTCCTTTTGATCATCAAGGTCTTTATAATCTGAGTCATTATGAACAGGCGGAACAAGGAAGTTATGTTTTTGAGTTTATTACAGAAAATTTTCTTCCATACATGCAATATGGCAATACATATCCCACCTTTACAAATATTGATAATGATCATTTACTCGATTTGATAGTGGGGACATATAATGGAGATTTAAGAAGTTACGAACAGGTTTCTCCGAATTCTTATGATTTCATATTTACCGACATAGATTTTTATGGAGTAGGATATCAAGCTGCTCCTGTTTTCCATGATATCGATGATGACGGATTATTAGATCTGCTTATCGGTGAGGAATACGGTAACTTGACGCTTTATGAATATGATGAAGATAATTATTATTTGTTTCCGAGAGTAACACAATTTTTTGGATGGATCGATGTTGGTCTGGCTTCTAAACCTGTAGTTTGTGATCTGGATAATGATGGACTCCTGGATTTATTAGCAGGAAGATGGTACGGGTCAGTAATTCACTTTGAACAAAATTCGGAGAATTCTCTAAAATTTAACTATATCGATTATTTATCGATTAGCTGTTCGCTCGGTGATTATTCTGCTCCCACAATATTAGATTTTGATAATAATGGCTTATTAGATCTATTTGTTGGTTATGAAGATGGAAATATAAATCATTTTGAACAAGAGG
>JAUWNO010000403.1 GCA_030612605.1 Armatimonadota bacterium | reverse complement strand
CATAATGTCCTTGAAATTCAATTAAACATCCTGGATCAATTTTTAAAGTCTGTCCATCTGGAATGGTAATTTGACCTTCTACAAGGTATGGTGAACCGGAAACAGACCAACTGCCGGAAACGTTTCCTCCGGGGATTACCGTCTGTGAAAAAAGAAAAGTACTGCAAAAAATCAGGATAAAAATAAATATAATGTTTTTCATAGTAACCTCCTGCTGTTCAGGTTAATACACTTTGACTTCTGCAAAATATATCTAAACAAACCCTCTTTAATTCTCCCTTATGAAGGGAGATTAGATGGAATTACAATAGTTCGTTTCTTTTATCTTTTTTCAGGTTATTAACAATTTCCTTTACTTGTTCAGAATCTACTTTTCCAGAAATTAATAATGCATCTTTAGTGTCAACAATTATTAAATTTTCCACTCCGATAAGAACTACCATTTTATTTGAATAAACATAATTGTTTTTACTTCCAATTATTTCACTTTCGCAATTCAGAACATTTTTGTTTTCATCTTTTTGGGAAACATCATAAAGAGCTTTCCAACTGCCCACATCGCTCCAACCGTAATCTACAGGAATTACAACTCGCTTTTTCGCCTTTTCCATAATTCCGATGTCTATTGGTAGTTTCGGCATCTTTTCATATTCATCGGAAATATCTGCCCAAGTTCCTGCTGCATTCCATTTTATTGAAATTTTATGCAGAAGATTCGAAACATCCGGCAGATAATTCTGAAATGCTTTCAAGATCGTTTCTATTTTCCACATGAACATGCCGCTGTTCCAGAAGAAATTTCCGGCTTTAAGGAAATTTTTCGCAGTTTTTAGATCCGGTTTTTCCTTGAATTGTTTAACTGAAAAAACATTCTCGCAAATTTCTTGTTTAGCTTCCACATAACCGTATCCGGTTGCAGGATAATCCGGCTTTATGCCAAAAGTAACTAAATATTCATCTTCTGCGGATTTTTGGGCAATATCCAGACTTTGCAAAAAAGCTTTTTCATCTTTTATCAAATGGTCTGCAGGCAGCACGATGATTGTTTCTTTTGCATCATATTTTCTGCTGAGATATATAGCACTGAGAGCAATACAGGGAGCTGTGTTCATGCCAAAGGGTTCGATTATTATGTTTTCCTCGGGCAGTTCAGGAATGTGTTTTCGGATTAATTCTACTTGCGATTTTGCGGTTACAATGTAAATGTCTTCAATATTAATTTTACTCAGAAGGCGCTCCACAGTCATCTGAATCATAGATTTATCTGAAACGATTTTTAAGAATTGTTTAGGATTGGATTCTCTACTCAAAGGCCAGAACCGAGTTCCAACACCACCTGCCATAATTAAAGCAATCATTAAATGCTCCTTTTTTTACCACGAATTAACACGAAGTTTTTCTTTTTTCATCCAATTCAACTGAGCCAACCATTGCGAAGGTCAATGTTAAAGAATCTCTTCGTAAGAAACCATTCGCAAGGTCTTCCCGATTCAACCAATTTATCCGGGCGTAGTGAAACGAAGCCTGATTCAACTGATTCAACTGATTCAACTAAAATTGGCGATTATCAATTATATTCACATCTTCAGGCAAATTCAGTTCGAAGATTTCTTGTGAAAGCTGTTTATTTATTTTCTCTGCAGAAAACGAATATTTTACCATATTTGCAGAATTATCAACAATTTGAATTTCTATTATTAGGTTATCTTTTATCCGAACAAAAATCTGCTCATTTTCGGGAGTTATCAATTTTATTTGAACTTCATTTTCAGAATTTTTAATCATTTTTTTTTGAGAGTTTATCCAAAAATCGGAAATGATAGAAATAGGTTTGAGTTCATAATCATTTTTATTCGAGATCAAAACCTGGTTTGAAGCAGAATCATAAATTGTAACGGAAAGGCTGTCTATCAGCAGTTTCTGTCCTTCAGGTTCCGAATATTCCAAAAGCAAAAAAGATGAATCATAATAAATTTTTCCATAAGATGTTTTAGCAGTATTGATTTCTTTCCAAAAATTTTCCTGAATGAAATCTGCTTCATAAGTCTGGATAGAATCATATTTTTCAATCAAATCTAAATGAATTTTATTTAGAATATCGTTCTGGGCGAAAAGGGAAAACGAATATGAAATAAGCAATATTAGAAAAGATAAAATTCTCCAATTTTCTTTATAATTCATATTGCAGGTAACCATAATTTTTCAAATCTTCTTCTGTGGCAAAAACTTCACGTGGTTTGCTTCCCTGATGAGGACCAATAATTCCCGCTTGTTCCAGCATATCGATAAGTCTTCCTGCCCTGGCATAGCCGATTTTGAAATGACGCTGCAGCATGGAAACAGAAGCAGTTCCAGCAGAAACAATGGCAACGGCTGCTTCCGGGAAAAGTTCATCATCATAATCAAAATCTTCAAGACGAGTAGTTTCCTCAGATATAATTGTAATATCCTGTTCAGGTTTGGGTTGGGTTTTCAAATATGATACGAGGTTATGGATTTCCGAATCTGAAATAAAAGCGCAGTGAATTCTTTCTGTTATTCCTTTTCCGGGCGGCAAGAATAAAGAATCA
>JAUWNO010000347.1 GCA_030612605.1 Armatimonadota bacterium | reverse complement strand
AATAATTGTGCAAAAACCTCTTCCCGGACATTTGGATGAATCTGAAATTATTCTTAAGATCGACCCCAATAAAGATGTTGATGCTTTTCATCCTTTTAATATGGGAAATCTTGTATTAGATGGAGAGGGCTTTATTCCCAGCACTGCGGCAGCGGTTTTAGAAATTTTGAAATTCTATGATATTGAAGTCAGCGGAAAAAACGTTGTTATTCTCGGTCGCAGCCATATTGTAGGAAAACCTCTGGCAAACCTTCTTCTCAGGAAATCTAAGATTGGAAATGCCACTGTCACTGTTTGCCATAGTTACACAAACAATTTAACGGAAATCACCAAGAGAGCTGATATTTTAATCGCAGCAATCGGAAAACCGCTTTTCGTGAAATCCAATATGATAAAAGAAAATGCAATTATTATCGATGTGGGCATAAATCAAATACAAGACAAAAATAATAAAAGTAAATACGTGGGTGATGTAGATTTTGATGATTGCCTTGAAAAAGCTTTATTAATTACTCCGGTTCCAGGCGGTGTAGGCTCCGTAACAACAGCGATGTTGCTGAAAAACGTTGTTTATGCACTTAAAAGGTTCACTGGTATTCACAGGTAAACACTGATTGTGAATTTATTAAAAAATATGATTTCAATAAAAAAATATGAAAAAAAGATAATTTAGTTGACGAAAAACGTCGAAAAATTAATTAAAGATTAATTATTTAAAATAGAATTATATTATATTAAATCAGGAGGATTAAATGTTCAAACTTAACAAATCTCTAATCTTATTTTCTTTTTTATTAATTGGGATATTGCTCATTTCATCGTGTGATGGAAGGAAAGGAAAAGTAAACGTGAATACTCCACCGGTTATCACAATCACTGATTATTTTGGTTCTGATAGTTTAGCCGGTGTGGAATACCCCGACTTATTCCAACAAACTATTCGCTGGTCTGCTTATGATACCGATGGCGTTATCTATGGATACGCTTTCAAAGTCGGAGATAAGAATGGCAATCCGTTTCAAGATATTCATGGTAATTTTGTTGGAACACCTGGTTATTCTTGTGTTAATGATAGTGGTTGGGTGTATCACTACAAAGAAGGAGTTGAGATTAATGAAGACACCCCTGCTCTTGATGATCCAAATGCTGAAGATATAAGAACTATCTGGACATCGCAGGTTTACGCTGTGATAAACTTTCCGGCAAATGTGAATGGAGACAGTGCAAATGTTGTTAGCATGTTTGAAGTAAAATGTATCGATAACAGCGAAGATGAAAGCATTCCAGCAAGAAAATATTTTAACGCAGAATCAACAATCCCAATCGCTCGAGTTCAATCTACCAAAGGTGACGTAGACGGCGAAATGATTGGTCTGGGGATTGTATTCGAATTTGTGATTCAAGGTGATGAACCATTTATCGGGGAAATCGCAGATTATTATGAATTTATCTTACAGAAAAAAGATTTAAACGGAAATCTTATTCCGTATGATGGAACTCCTCAGGGAGGTTACGATCTTGATATCAATGATCCGGATGATTGGATAAGTACAAAAGGTCAGGATGATGTATCTCATTTTACGATGACAAAATTTACAACACCAGCTCTAATTCCTAACACAGTTTTTGGTAATGTACCTGCAGATTCAACTTGTCTTACCGTAAAAGCAATTGATATTGCTGGTATCATTTCCGAACCTGTTGAGATCAGTTTTGTTATTAAAGAAGGTTTCTATCCGAGAACTATAATATATTATGGAGAAGCAGTACGTCCTACGGGTGTATCTATAAGTGGCGCATGCAATGATATACGTGCTTTAGGTAGAAATCATTTTGCTACTGATATGGATCAATCTATTCCGAAAGTTATTCCTTCAATTATGACCTCGGAAGGTGCGCATTTTGCTACTCCGTTCTGGGTTGATCAGGAAGGAAAATTTACTTTGATTGGTAGCCACGACCTTAGAGTTTATATGCATTGGGGATGGTCTGGAGAATTCGAAGGTAATCCTCAAAATCCGTATGGCAGAAGAGTGGGTCAGGTTAATGATGAACTGACATATAATCCATATTTCTCTGAAATCAAATTTTTTGACCTGCGTTTGGATGGAGAACCTTATCATTACGGTCCATTACCATTTGAAGATTTCGGATATCTTGATGAAGAAACCGGCAAAGAATGGCTCCGTGTACCTATTAGTAATGACATAGCCCAGACAACAATCCTAACAGGTCTAGACACGGGAACTCATAGATTTGAAGTTCGAGCAATTGACCTCCAGGACGTTGCGGATAAAACACCTTCGGAGTTTATTTTTGAAATTGTTGATGCAATCCCTGCAGAAAAAAAAGAAGGCATTCTCGTTATTGATAGTGAATCTGCTGCTCCAACAAACCAAGACTCTATCGATGCAAAATATGAATATTTTCTATCCGATCAATCTAATGTAAATTACATAAAACGTGCTGATGTAAAAGCATTTATCGGCTCTCTTAACTTAACACAACTTCATTTTGCAAAATCCGTATTTTCACCTACTGATTTACAGCAATATAAAGTAATTATTTATCATTCAGATTCACCAAGAAAAAATAATGCAAGCAACTTCGAGATGGAATATGATTCTATTAATTTGTATCTTTTGGGTGGAGGAAACATTATTTTCAGTGGTGGGGCAAACATTCAAAGCATACAAGAAAAATGTAATAAAGACGGCACACCATTATTGCAGAAGTACTTCGGAATTCCTCTTCAATCTGAGAATTATGATAATGTTGTCGAGATCCTTAGTGAAAGCCTTTACGAATATAATCCTTTCTTCAATAAAGCTTATGCTGATAATGGTTTTACATACGATATCGATCTCGAACTTCCTTCCAGTGTTAATAATTATATTAACTTGAAAAATCTTTACGGGCTAAATTCTGTTTCTTTCTTTAATGAATTAGAGGAAGGTACTCAAATTATATTTACATTTGGGTGCACAGAAGTTGGTGATGGTTTATATGATCCTAGTCAATCTGAATATGATTATTACCATGGTCAGCCAGTAGCGGTTAAAAGAGATAATAACGGTAGTAA
>JAUWNO010000383.1 GCA_030612605.1 Armatimonadota bacterium | reverse complement strand
GAAGGAACATAAGAAACCCAGTTAAATATTCTACAAATTTAACGGGTCAAGAAACAGGAAGAAGTATAAAAAGAAAAAATTCATTTTTTCTTTTAGTTCCCTCTCTTTCCAAGAGAGGGTTAGGGTGAAAAAGTGAGATTATTATTTACGATTTGCTTTTCAAAATTCATTGATCTACAGAATTATGTTCTTTAATAAATTTTTAACTGTTTTCTCAAAATTTCAAACAATTTAACATCTTCTGATTTTTTTTGATTAACCTGCTGAAGCCCTTGTTTCAATTCTTCAAAATCAAGTTGTTCGGCTAAATTCTGCCATAAAGGTTTATCTTTATCTATCTCAATTTTTTGAATAATATCTTTTTTAAATATCTCCAAACCACCATTTTCAACAATGGTTTTAGTCATAGTTTCCTGAATAGTTTCACGTAGTATTTCCCAGAGTTCTTTTCCCTGCATATGAGCAGTTAATCTCGCCAAAGCAAGAGATTGAGAAAGAATAGCATTCATACCCAGGTTGCCTTTTCGCTGCATAATATCTATCAGCTCTTTTTCTGTGGAATCTTTCTTTACCTGTCCTCGTTTTTTAGCTGCTTCCAATTCCAATCTTAAGAGCGTCCGGTCTATCTGAGCCAAACTCGATAAATCCGATATCTTCTTACCTGTAAACGCTTGGGCAAATATCGTATTCACATGGTCAACCACATTCAAACAACCTTTACCTTCGTATCGTTGAGAACGCCTGTAAAGTTCTTTTAAGACCGCATCTTTATATTCGTCTACCTGGTTTGATGTAATTTCTTTCTTGAATCTGTAACTTCCATCAGAGGTTTTATTAAACAGGGAGAAATATTCTTTCTTGGGGATTTGATCTTCATAAATCACACTGTCTACCAGATGGATTGCTTCATCGGTTCCTGCGGAAGTACCTAATGGAGTGGAACCCTTGAAAGTGAAGAAGTTATTAAAACGTTTGCTGCCTTTTATGCCAAAAGATATTTCTAATCCAACTGTGGGTATTCCAGCATTTGTAGCTTCTTCCCAGGCAGATATTCCGGTTATCTCCATTTCATTAACCAGTTTTTCAGCAGAATGCTCCAGAGACTTATCAGTCTCTTTCATTTTACTAAGTACATTTCCAGCTTGCTTAACTGCCCGAGCCATTATCTTCATTATGGAACCGTACTTGAATAGCCGTTCCGTATTTGCTCCACCCCCAGCCTTCAAACCCAGAGTCATAGCAGATAATGCAATTTGAGCTTCCATATCATCATTAGGAGATTTGGAGCGATGAGAAACCACAATTTCCAGCCCTTTGCCCTGAGCAACCAATATTGCCAGCATGGTCTCAGATAATGTTCCTATCTGGTTTGCTTTACATAAGAAGGTGTTATTCAAATTATTATCTGCTGCATATTCTATGGAAGAATCTTTGGTAGTAACAGAGTCATCTCCAATGATAAACAGTTTATCTCCCAATTTCTCCATAATAAGAGCCCAACCAGCAGCATCATCTTCTGCAAAACCATCTTCAATGGAAATAATCGGCACATCATCTTCTTCTATAGTTTTCCTGTAGAGTTCAAAAATCTCATCACGAGACATGTCAATTTTTTCGGTTGCTCGCCAGAAACGATACATTCCCTTTGTTTCAGTTCCCAGGTTATATTCGTTTCTGTAAGCAATTTCCAGTTCACTCGCAGCCGGGTCTAATGCTATTACAACATCTTTTCCGGGAGTATATCCGCACTCCTCAATGGTCTGTTTTGCCATTCTCCATAATCGCTGTTCAGGAACAATATCTCCTTCAGATTTACTGATATAAGGAGCCAAACCACCTTCCAGACCTATTCCCATTACTCTGCAGCCTTCTGCATTCTCGATGATCTCTTTCAAACGAGTCTGAAGTTTAATAGTCATTTCCTGTGCGTATTCATAATTACGAGCGGATAAAGGCATGAACATAGTTTCCTGCATGGAGATATTGCTTTCCGGATATTCCTTTTCCGTGTGCCGTCCACCCATACCGGAATTACGGAATTGCCAGGGAACTTTTATCAGTTGGTCGTCTTTCATCACTTCCTGCATGCGGTTGGATTGGAGTTGTGCTTTTACTTTTGCAGCCTGTTCTATCCAGGCACCGATCGGTTTTATTTCTTCAGCACGCTGCTGGGCTAATCTCTCTCGTTCACAGAATTCTTTCCATTTGCCCGGGTCTGCAAAAAAGGAATCCAGAGTTCCCATTTCTCCAAATGCTAAAAATAATCTTCCGGCAAATATGAATCCGGGTATATGAAATATTAATCCTATTGGAACTGTAATCAAGGCTGAACCAAGACCAAAAATTCCCAGAATTCTGCTTTTCTTTGGTCCCTCTGCAGCAACGCCAAGATCAAACGGTGCATCTACATAATAAGTAAAACCTTTTTTGATAATCCCGGGACACAACCCAAAAGGTGAAAAGAGCACAATTTTAACGTTGAACAGGAAGTATTTCAGGCTCCATGAAGGTTTTCTGAGGAAAGAAACTTTCTCACCTTTTACAATATCATCACGAAGTTCTATCAGATTTCCCAATACTTTTTTTCTAATCATTATTCCAATTTTAAAGAAAAATCTTCTTAAAAAATTATTCTTTTGTTCCCAAAATCTCTGTTCCAATGCATCCAAATCATTTGATAACCCAATATTATTTTTCAAGACGGTTGCTT
>JAUWNO010000549.1 GCA_030612605.1 Armatimonadota bacterium | reverse complement strand
CGCTTTTTTGGAGATAATCATGGAGTCAGTTACTGCCATTGTTGGAGGTGAATCCAGCATAATGTAATCATATTTTTGTTTAAGATAGGAAAGTGCTTCATCCAATCTTTTTGAAGATAACAATTCAGAGGGATTTGGAGGTACGTAACCACAAGTGATTACATCGAGATTTGCTATTTTTGATTTTTTTATGATGGTTTCAAGTTTTTTCGTCTTGTCCATTAAAAAATCACTGATACCGTTTTCTTTCTTAAAATCGAATAATTTGTGAATCATGGGGCGCCGCAAGTCGAGGTCAACTAATATAACTCTTTCATCCATTTGAGATAAAGTTACAGCAAGATTTGAGACGATAGTGGTTTTTCCCTCTTTAGGTCCGGAACTCGATATTAAAAATGTTAAGGGTTTATTTGGTTCTTTTCTGGAAACAATATTTGTTCGCAACATCCTGAATGATTCTGAAGTAGAGGATTTGGGAGCATAATGAGTAATCATTTTAGCTTCCATCTGTTGCCGGATAGTAGCTAATTCATCTCTTTCTTTTCCTTCACTCTGTTTCATCGTTTTTTCGATATGATCGAGGTCTGCATCATGAACTGTGATGTAAGGAATAGTACCTAAAGTTGGTAAAGAAACATAGTTTCTTACATCATCGAAAGTTCGGATTTTGCTATCTAAAGAGTGAAGTAAAAAAGCGAGACCAATCCCCAAACCGGCACCAAGAACAAATGCAATTATCATGTTCATCTTCTTATTTGGCTTGATCGGATTTTTGGGAATTTGGGCTTCCTCTACCATACGAATAATACCGATTTTAGATTTCTCGGCAATTTTTGCATCTTCATATTTTTCGATGAGCATGGAATATGTTTTTTCATTTATCGAATAATTTCTCTGCAACCGAGCGAGATCAACTTCCGTATCTGGCAAAGTTGTCATTTTTCTACTATAGTCTTCAGCTATTTTTCTTAAATTCTCTACTTTAGATTCCGCAATATTTTGATTGATTTTAGCAGTTGAAATTTTTTGGATAAGATCACTTCTATAAATAAGAGGGTCTGAAGTTCCTGCTTTCACAGTAGTAATTTGTTGAATTTCTTTATTCAATTTAATTTTTGCGTTTTCAATCTCTTCGTTTAGAGCGAGTAATTCCGGATGGTCGGGTGTGTATTCTGCTTTTGTGAGAAATTTGAAGTATTTTGCCTGGTTTGAAACGATTTCATTTCTTAGTTGTTCCAAAAGAGGTGAAGTTAAAATTGAATTAACATCCGCAAGTAAATCATCTTGAGCGGAAAGTTCACCGGTTAGATAGGTCAGATGTTCTATAGCAATTTCGAGTTCTGTCTCAGCTGATGAAAGCATAAGTTCCAAATCAGAAGAACGTTCGATCAATTTCACTGTTTCTTCAGAGAGCATTGAGATTCCATGTTCAATTTTATAAGCTCTTAAATCTTCTTCAGATGTTCTCAAACGTCGTTCGTTTTCATCTAACCTATTTTCCAGGAATTCTCTTACGTTTTTGAATTCGATTCGTGCATAGTCTGTGTCTTGCAGCATTAAAGCATTTGCTGCTGCATTTGCCAGAGCCATTGCTTCCACAGGATTTGTTGATTCGAAACTGATAGATAAAATATCT
>JAUWNO010000019.1 GCA_030612605.1 Armatimonadota bacterium | reverse complement strand
AGATTGTAACCCAGAACCCAGAACCCAATTTGTTTTTTTGTTTGATATTTGGAATTTTTAAATTATTTGAGAAAAATCGAGGTTAAATGACTCCAACGAAATCCATAGTTCCTATAGGTAAGATACAGCAGATGATTCTGTTTATCCGTGGAGAGAAGGTTATTATAGATTCTGATATAGCAGTTTTATATGGAGTTCCCACAAAACAGCTTAATGAGCAACTTAAGCGGAACAAAGATCTATTTCCGGATGACTTCATGTTTCATCTTTCCCCAGAAGATAAAGCTGAGGTGCTCGCAAATTTCGACCACCTTTCAAAACTCAAATTTTCCAAATCCCTTCCATATTCGTTCACAGAGCATGGCACTATTATGGCAGCTAGTGTTTTGAATTCTAAATGTACTTTAGAAGCAAGCATATTATTGGCTCAAGCATTCATTCAGCTTCGTCGCTTCATTTCCAAACACAAGGATCTTTCCCGGAAAATTTCTCAGCATGATGTCATCTTGCAGCTCACTACAAGCAAATGCTTTTTCTACTACAGGCAATTAAACAATTGAATAGTTCTTCTCCTGTGCCAAAGAAGATGCGAATTTGAATTAATCCTCATGTACCCAGAACCCAGAACCCAGAACCCAGAACCTTGAACCCAGAACCTTGAACCCTGAACCCAGAACCTCTGAAGTCATATTCGCATTTTTCGCCTGCCCCGTAGGGAGCTTGTGACCGTATCGGGGCGTGTTTCGTGGGTAAAAAAACTAGGAATTTGATTTTATGTACATAAAACTTAATAATTTAAAATCGATCATAAACTGGAAATTATTATTTTTTCTAAGTTCCTTTATTGTTATCTTTTTTGTTTTAAACTATTTATTGGATTTTTCACATCTTATTTTCGGACTTCCATCTACATCCATACATTGTATAGGAACTGTTATTGAAATATTTATTATATCGATTTGTTTTACTGCTATTTTCATTCTAACTGTTTTGGAATCAAAAAAAAGAAAACTTGCAGATAAAACTCTTCAAGAAACCAGGGAGATTTTCCAAAGTATTAGCACCTTATCACAAGATGCCATAATTATTATGGATAATGAAGGCTATATCTCTTTCTGGAATAAAGGCGCAGAAAACATATTTGGTTGTACTAAAGAAGAGACAATCGGTTGTAAGTTTCTTGAATTCATATCTCAAGACATAAATAATAACGACTATAGAAAGATATTTAAAAAGTACAATAATATCGGAAATTTTTCTACTTTTGATAAGACACTCGAACTCACCGGCATTAGAAAGGATGGATCAAAATTTCCAATTGAATTATCTCTTTCATCTCTAAAGCTTAATAACAAATGGAATGAGACAGCTATCATAAGAGATCTCACCAAACGAAAGGAAATAGAAGAAGCACTGCAAGAAAGTGAAGAAAATTATCGCTTTCTTTTTAACAGATTAGGTGAAGGTGTAGGAATTGTTGACCTTAATGAAACCTTTATACTCGCAAATCCTGCTGCAGAGTCTTTATTTGGTGTTGAACCCGGTGATTTAAATGGTAGAAACCTGAAAGAATTTGTTGACCCTGAAAGTTTTGTTAAAATACAAAAAGAAACAAATTCTCGAAAAAAAGGTAAATCATCTACTTATGATCTTAAAATTATGCATCCAAACGGAGAAGAGCGATACATTATCGTCACAGCAACTCCAAAATATAATAAAGACTTAAATATTTCTGGTACACTGGGCATATTTAGAGATATTACCCTGCGCCTGCAAGCAGATAAAAAAATACGAGAAAGTGAAGAGAAATTTCGAGCTATTTCTGAATCTGCAATCGATTCTATTTTTATTAAAGATATTAATTTAAAATATATTAATGTTAATCCGGCAATGGAAAGACTTTTCGGATTACCCTCATCAAAATTAATAGGAAAAACAGATATCGAACTTTTTGGAGAAGAAACAGGAAATTATCTCATTGAAAAAGATAAGAAAGTTATCGAGGGAGAAATATTAATTTATGAACATGAAAAAGCAGTCAGAGGAAAATTATATTCATTTCATACAATTAAAGTTCCTCTAAAAAATTCTGAAGGAAAAATAATCGGTCTTTGTGGAATTTCCCGCGACATCACTGAACGCAAGCAGGCGGAGAACATTCAAAAGGCATTGTATAACATTTCCAATGCTCTTAATACAACTGGTAAAATGCAATACTTTTACAACAAGATAAGAGAATACCTGGGAAATGTGATTGATACTACAAATTTCTATGTTGCTTTATATGACAAAGATAATGATTTGATATCTTTTGACTATTATATAGATGAATTTGTAAAAGACAAAGATACCATTGTTTACAGAAAACTTGGAAAAGGATTAACAGACTATGTAATCAGAACAGTCAAACCACTTCTTGCTACTGAAAAAGTCCTCGAAAAATTAGTTCATTCAGGAGAAGTAGAAATGATTGGAGCACCTTCTAAAATCTGGATCGGTATTCCGCTAAAAATTGAAAACAAAGTAATCGGTGTTATTGCAGTTCAAAGTTATGATAATCCCAATCTTTATTCTGAGAAAGATATTGATATTTTAACCTTTGTTTCAGAAGAAATTACTCTTGCCATCAAACATAAACAAGCAGATGAAAATATTCAAAAAGCTCATGAGGAGCTGAAAGAACTTCATGAAAATCTGCAAAAGAAAGTTGATAGAAATGTAGTAGAACTCAGGGAAAAGGACCACATTCTTATCCAGCAATCACGCCAAGCTGCCATGGGAGAGATGATCGGAAATATTGCACACCAATGGAGGCAGCCACTTCAAGCAATTGCTGGAATCATCCAAAATTATGAAGATGCTTTTGAGGATGGAACCCTCGATATGGATTATATCGAAAAACACACAGATTTAATAATGGATATTCTCACTAATATGTCCAGAACCATCGATGATTTCAGGTATTTCTTCAAACCTAATAAATTAAAGAAAAATTTCAATATAAAAAATATCATTCTTAAAACCATCGCTTTTTTAGAAAGCAGTTTCAAATTTAACAATATTGATGTTTCTTTCGATTTAGAAGATAATTGTATTATTGAGGGTTTTCCGAATGAATACTCACAAGTGCTGCTGGTTATTCTTTCCAATGCCAAAGATGAGCTTGTAGAAAGGAAAATCAAAGATAAAAAGATTAGTATTGTTTTAAAGAGAATTGAGGATAAATTTGTTTTAAAGATTTCCGATAATGCCGGAGGAATAACCAAAGAAGTTTTGCCTAAAGTTTTTGATCCGTATTTTACCACCAAAGAACAGGGCAAAGGAACCGGAATTGGTTTGTATATGGCTAAGATGATAATAGAAAAAAATATGGAAGGTAAACTGACAGCTCGTAACATAAAAGACGGAGTAGAATTCAGGATTGAGGTTTAGCTGATTGCGGATTGCAGATTGCGGATTGAAGATTGCGGATTGCAGATTGCGGAATGCGGAACTTCTCGTTTCCAAGCCCCAGCTTGGAAACCCATCATAACAGCATTCCAAAACTGGATTTTTGGAACGAAAATAAACATTAACCATCGAATTAATTCGATGGATACGAAACTAACTTCGAACCACCGACTTCAGTCGGAAACAGGATATCAAATTATCGAAGGTTGACGAAAAAATAATAATAATGTTTTCTGACAATGATGGTGAAATATCTATAAATATCATTGATAAAATCTTTGAACCTGATTTTATGGAAAAAGATTTTGGATTTAGTCTTTTTATTGCCAAAAATATTATCGAGAAAAAAATGAATATTAAGTTTTCTGTAAGAAATGCAAAAGAGGGAGCAGAATTTAGAATTGAGGTCTAAACTATGGATAAATATGAAATATCGGTTTTGTATGTAGAAGATGAAGATATTATCAGGGATTCCTTAAGTTCAATCATAAATAATATTGTTGTTGATCTCTATACAGCAGTAGATGGTATGGAGGGATTAGAACTTTATAAAAAATATAAACCTGACCTGGTGGTTACTGATATCAAAATGCCTATTATGGGTGGACTTGAGATGATAGAGAAAATCAGGGAAATCGATGAACATGTAAATGTTGTTATTACATCTGCTCACAGCGAATCGGAATTTTTTATGAGAGCTATCGACCTGGGAGTTGATAGTTTCATATTAAAACCTGTAAGAAGAAAAAAACTAAGTGCTTTAATCCGAAAATTTGGTGAAACAAAAACTTTGGGTAAAAAACTTAAAGCTGAAGAATTGGAAAGAAAGAAAACAGAAGAAGCGCTTACCGATAGTGAAGAAAGATTTCGTGCGATCAGCACTTCTGCTAACGATGCCATCATTATGATGGATAAAGCAGAAAATATTATTTATTGGAATAAAGCTGCAGAAACCATCTTTGAATATCAAAGTGATGAAGTTATTGGGAAAAAACTGGGTAACACTATAATTTCATCTCATTCTAAAAATACTTTTAATAAGAATCTTGAACATTTCTGTGAAAAAGGCGAAGCTGCTGCTACCGGCAGAACTCTGGATTTTACAGGTTTGAAAAAAGACGGTACTGAATTTCCCATCGAGTTTTCTCTTTCTTCAGTTGTCATTCAAGGCGAATGGAATATAGTCAGCATTATTCGTGATAGAACCGAATCTAAGATTATGGAAAGCAAACTTCGCAAAAGCGAAGAAAAATACAGAGAGGTTATAAATTTAACGACTCAAGGTTTCGGCATCACCCTGCCAAGAAAAGGCTTTATTGAAATCAATAATTCTCTTTGCCATATCCTGGGATATACGCGGGACGAAATCCTGGGTAAAACTATTTTTGATTTTGCCACTCTCGATGCTGAAGGTGTTGTGCAAAAAGAGATCCACCGTGATCTTACAAAAATAAACGACCAATTTGATATCAAACTGCTGAATAAAAAAATGGAAGAAATATATGTGAGCGTAACCAGTTCAGCATTTTATTATGATGAAGCAGGTGAAATCATCGGTAGATTCGCCTTTTATAAAGATGTCACAGAAAGAAAGAGAGCTGACGAAAAAATCAAAAGATTATATAGTTCTATCATGCAGGAACTCGATATTGCTTCATCTGCCCAGTCTATGATGCTGCCAAAATGGCTGATGCTGGAAGATAATCTGATGGTTTCATCTAATTATTCACCTTCCACCAAAATCGGCGGTGACCTTTTTGATGTTATCAAAATTTCGGAAACTCAGTATGTAGTTTACATTGGTGATATTTCCGGTCATGGTGTGGAAGCTGCCTTATTGATGACTGCCATAAAATCTACAATAAATATGATAATCGATAGTGAAAAGAATGATATTCAACCCTACAGAATTATGAATAGACTGAATTCAATTTTGAGCGAGAAACTTCTGTATCGAAACTATATGACTTTACTGCTGGCTTTAGTAGATTTGGAGGACAACACAATTCGTTATTTCAATGCAGGACATCCTCCAATAGTTCAATATGACAAGAAAGATAATAAAGTAAATTTGGCTGCTGAAATTGGCTCGATCCCGATGGGTTGGAATCCGGAAATAATTTACATGGAAAATGAGGAAGATGTGCTTTCTACCGAAGAAAATAAGATTACCTTTTTATATACTGATGGCATATTTGAATGCGAAAATAAAAAAGGCGAACAGCTTGGTTTGGAAGGTTTTGTAGATCTTCTTGGAAAAAATATTTCTGATGATAACCTGGCTGTTATTCCGTATAAGATTAAAACCAAATTAGAGGAAAAAGGGTATGATATCAGTTTGGACGATTTCACTTTAATTGCCTTGAAGAAAAATTTATTGGGTCCGGAAAAGACATCTAAAAAACTCTTTTTGATCGGTTCGGTTCTGGTTAATACAAAAAAAATTCGTGCTCAATGTGAAAAAATGATTTTAGAGTATTTTGATGATTTGCAATTTGCTGCCAAAATCGAGTTAATCATCAATGAACTCTTGAATAATATCATTCTTCACTCTTTCAAAAATCAGCCCGGTGCAACCATTTTGTTCCAAATTGAAATTGATAGTGTTGTAAAATTGACTTTATGGGATAAAGGTATAAACTGGGAAATTCCAGATAAGAAAAAAACCGAAGAAAATATTTTTGGAGAAGAATTAACCGGTGTTTTCTTAATATATTCTCTCGCCACAAAAGTGCAAAGGTCTCGCTATGATGAAATAAACGAAACCACAATAATAATTGAATATGAAAAGAAATAGTATGTTTTTTTAAAAACGATGAACTCGTTCTCACGCAGGACAGGCTGTGTGAACTCGTTCCCACGCTCCTGCGTGGGAATGATGGTGCTAAGACGCTCCTGCGTCAAAATGGTTGGTTTTTGTATGATGGATTTAGATTTAACGCAGAACGTCGGATATTGTGTTCCCACGCAGGACAGGGTGTGTGAAAACTGATTTCTTTAATTTATAACGACCCCCAACCCTAACCCTTCCCCCTACCGAAGGGGAAGGGAATTGCCTGCGACAAAAGGAGATAGATTCTCCCCCTGAATAGGGGGAGTTAGAGGGGGTTGAGAAAAAAAGAGCTTTTAATCTGTTTTCACACAGGCTGAGAAGCGTGGGAACAAGAAATAAAAACAACCTGCGTGGGAACAAGAAAGAAGATTTTCATAAAAGTAAAAAGGTGGCAGATATGGATTTATTAGATATCTCGATTTTATATGTGGAAGATGAGAAAATCTCCAGGGATTCAATCACAAAATTTTTAATTTCCAGGGTAAAGAATGTTTATGTAGCTGCAGATGGTGAGGAAGGACTGGATAAATTTATTAAACATCGACCTGATATGGTTTTAACAGACGTTTTTATTCCCAAAATGAACGGATTGGAATTAATTGATAAAATCAAGCAAATCGATAATCATGTTATTACTATTTTTATTTCCGGCTATAGTGAAGCAGAAAATATTCTGAATGCTATTGAAAAAGGTGTGAATGCTTTTCTTATCAAACCGATAAGAAGGAAAAAACTACTCCAGGAGGTCGAAAAATTCGCTAAAACAATCTTATTAGAAAAGAAAATCAAACAAGAAGAAATTCAACGAAAAAAAGCTGAACAGGCACTTTTAGTAAGCGAACATAAATTTCGGGCAATCACTGAATCTGCTTATGATGCTATTGTTATGATCAACAAAAAAGATGAAATAACATATTGGAATTCAGCAGCAGTAGATATATTTGATTATTCCAAAAAAGATGTTCTGGGCAAAAATCTTTACGAAATAATTGCTCCAGCCAAATATAAACAGGACTTTTTTGATGCCTTTGAAAAAATCCGTAAAACTAAAGAAGACCATTCGAAGGGTAAAACACTGGAGTTGATAGCAAAGAAAAAGGATGGTTCGGAATTTCCATTGGAACTTTCTGTTTCTTCTGTTAATATTGAAAATGAATGGCATACAATTGGAATATTAAGGGATATCTCCTTTCGTAAGAATGCAGAACAAAAAATTAAAAGACAACATGAAGAATTAGAACAGGAGATTGAAGTTGCATCATCGGTTCAATCTTATATGCTTCCAAACTGGATGGTTAAAGGTGATGAAGTTATTTTTACATCTACCTATGCACCTTCCAGAAAATTGGGGGGAGACCTGCTTGATATTATTCAAATTTCCGATTCTAGATATGTAGCCTATGTGGCAGATATTTCCGGTCATGGTGTGCAGGCTGCTATTTTGATGACTGCTGTGAAATCAACCATTTCAATGATTATCGAAGCTGCCAAAGAAAAACTTGAATTATCTCTTATCTTAAATAGATTAAATGACATTCTCAGTAAAAGACTTTTTGATATTAATTTTCTGACTATCATTCTCTGCCTGGTTGACCTGAAAAAAAATACAATTACTTATTATAATGCAGGACATCCTCCCATTATTTTATATGATATTCAAAATGGAAAAGCAAAAATTCTATCTGAAAAGGGTTCGATTCCAATCGGCTGGCATGAAGATTATGCATTTCCTCCTGAAGAAGAAGATGTTTTTAGCATCAATGAAAATATGGTAATATTTCTATACACAGATGGTATTTTTGAGTGTTATAACAAATCCGGCGAACAACTTGGAATCAATGGTTTTGCGGAATTTATATCCGATAATATTCATAATTTTAATTCTATCATTCTACCTCAAAAAATCAAAAAGAAACTTATCGAACTGGATTATGACATCAGTTCTGATGACTTCACATTGATGACTATCAGAAAAATTCCTCAGGAAAAAAAGGATGAGATAAAAAGGTCTTTTGTGTTGAAAGCTCTTCTGGAAAAAGCCGGTGAAGTTGCCATTAATTGTGAGCAATTTATTTATGATAAATTTCATGACAGGAAATTCGCTTCGCACATTGAATTGATTGTAGATGAATTTTTGAACAACATAATACGGCACGGTTTGATGAGCAAATCCGATAGTATGATAATGATTCAGTTAGCAGAGGATAATGAACTGGAATTAACAATCTGGGATAAAGGTAAAGACTGGACTTTACCACCGGTTCGAGAAGATGGTAAATACTTCCCGGATGAAAAACTGTTGGATGAATCAGGAAGAGGAATATTCGTTATTTATACAATTGCCTCTAAAGTTACAAAACAAAGATTTGGTGATATTAACGAGACTATAATAAGAATTCCTTATAGGAAATAGTAAATTCATAAACTATGAAGAAACTGTTATATCTTGATGTTCCTTTTGCAGGTGCAACGGGAGGAGATAAAAATCGGAGCAGATTTATCTGGGAAACCTTGACCAGTAATTTTGATGCTGATCTTCTTTTGATTAAACGGTTTGAACATCCTGATGAAAAAACCAATCCCCATTCCGGATATAAAAAACTTTTTCTTTTGAAAACAAAGAAATGGAGCTTTTTCAGTCCCAGAATTATATTCTGTTTTTCCAGATCTGAAATTAAAAGATTTAAAGACATTCTCCAAAATGGAAAATACGAAATCGTGTTTTTCCGCTTCGCATCACCTTCGAGGCTTGCAGAAATTGTGGCGAAAACTTTACCGGATTCAAAAATCATAATCGATATTGATATGCTTTTTTCCAGGTTATCAGAGTTGTCCTGGAATTTGAACCCAACTTTTAAAAACAGGTATTATCTCATTGAAAAAATCAAGCAGCAAATTTATGAGAAAAGACTGTTTAATCTATCCTATTCTTTTCTTTTTACTAATTTTGTAGAAAAAGAAATCGTTGAAAACAGATATGTGGAAAAATCTGCAAAAGGCGATTTTGACATACTTCCGAATGTAATGAAAGAGATATCTTTAAAGAATGTTCCTGTGAAAGAAAACTATATTCTCTTTTTTGGAGGATTAAGTTCTGCTGCAAATGAGGATGCTTTCAAATATTTAATCTCAGATATCTATCCTCTTATTACAAAAAAACTAACAGAAAATAAACTTTATATTAAAATTGTTGGCAGAAATCCAACTCCAATTTACGAATATTTATTAAAGAAAAATAAAATTAAAAATATAATAATAATCGGGGAAGTTGCTAATATAAATACGGAAATCGCAAAAGTATTATTCGTGGTTCTGCCTTTAAGAATCGCATCCGGAACCAGAACCAGGATGCTGGAAGTTGCCAATCTTAAGGTTGCAGTAATCACAACTTCGATCGGTGCCGAAGGATTCGATTTTTCTGAGGATGAAGTTATCATCAGAGATTCTGCTGAGGAACTGGCAGAAGAAATTAAAAATCTAATCGACAATCCTGAAAGAGCAGAAAAAATCGGTGAGAATTTTTACAGGAAATGTAAAAAATTATATTTAGAGAAAACCGTTGTAAAAGAATTAATTAAGAAAATTAATTCTTAGGTTTGGATTTTTTTATCAGTTGTATCTGGATAACTTTCCGAAACTTCATAAAAAATAAATTCTTGAAGATAAGTTTCGGAAAGATAAAATAGGAAATTGTATGAAGAGAATTCATGTTTTGTGGATAAATGAGAAAGCAGATTTCACTGGTGGATGTGAGCAATATGTATTCAATACTGCTAATTTGCTAAAAAAATATAATGTTAAATCATCAATTCTTTATAGTATCTCCGGTTGGACTGAGCCTGTTTTTATCCGAAATTTTGAACATGCCTTCCCAATCGTTGATATTCCTTCACAAATAAAAGATATAAATCCGGATTTGATTTATGTTCATACATTATACGAACCTAAAAAAATGGAGCAACTTATTGCTACCGGAAAACCTGTTATCAGGTTTTTTCATGATCATAAATTGTTTTGCCTGCGAGATTATAAATATTACGCAATTGGACATCGCACCTGCAAAAAACCGATCGGTTTGAGATGTTATCTCTGTCTGGGATTTATCAATCGTTCGGATAATTGGATGAAGATAAAATTCTCGAGTTTACATAATCTCAAGAAAGAACAATCTACTAATAAAGAAATTAGTGCTTTTGTTGTCGGTTCCCAATATATGGCAGAGCATATGATCGAGCACGGTTTCAGTAGGGAAAAAATGAATGTAATTCCACTCTACACTCAGAAAAGTTCGGTAGAAAATGTTGTTGATCCAGGAAAAAATCTTTTGCTTTTTGCAGGTCAATTAATTCGTGGAAAAGGTCTGGACACATTATTAAAAGCTATGTCCTATTTAGATGAAAAAGTGAAACTTATTATCTGCGGTTCCGGCAGACAAGAACATATGTATAGAAAGATGGTAAAACGATTAAAACTAACTAATAGAGTTATTTTCAAAAGTAAAATCTCCAAGAGAATGATAAGTGAATTCTATCAGAAAGCTGCTGTGGTTGTAATGCCCAGCAAATCACCTGAAACATTTGGTTTGGTCGGACTGGAAGCAATGAAAGTAGGTAAACCTGTAATTGCTTCTGATGTGGGCGGAATCAGTGAATGGTTATCACACGGAAAAACAGGTTTATTATTTCCCTCTAACGATAGTAGAGCTTTAGCTGATGCAATCGAAAAATTATTAAATAATAAGAACCTGTTGAAAAAAATGGAAACAAATGCAAGAAAAAGTTTTATTGAAAATTTTCAACCTGAAAATCATATGAAAAAATTGAAAAAATTGTTCGATTCGATTATTGAAGAGGAGCAGCATGATAAATAATTCGTGGGGAAAATTCACAGTTAGAGGTTCAGAAGAATTAGAAAAAAGAATCACGGAAATCGTGAAAGAAGTTGCATTCATAATTGAATCTCAAATCCATCCAAATAAGTTCACAGCCTTGATTATGCTGGGAGGTTACGGAAGAGGAGAAGGTGGAGTTGTAATTACAGATGGAAAAGAATATCCTCATAATAATTTCGATTTTTTATTGATCACAAAAAATCTTAGCAAAAAAAAACAGACTGACTTAAAAAAAAAGATATATCCAAAATTTTTACCATTAAATCGTAAGATTAAAACTCAAATCGATTTGGGATTAGTTAATGCATCCAATCTGAAACATACAGCCAACAGAATAATCTGGTATGATATGAGATTCGGTCATAAAACTATTATGGGTGATGAAAATTTTGTGCCTTCCTTGAAACGCTTTCGTTTGCAGACAATTCCGAAATGGGATGCCAGAAATTTATTGGTCAATCGCGGCACCTTGATGATAATCAATGAGCTTTTATTAAAAAAGAAAAACCTGGATAATGATGTTCGCAAGCTGATAATAAAGCATATCATTAAAGCTATTATCGGATATGGTGATGCTTTGCTTTTCTTCCTGGATGATTATAATTGGAGTTACGTAGAAAAGCAAAAGCGAATGCAAAACAGAAACGATGTATCTGAAGATTTTAAGAAGATCTATGATAAAGCAATGGAATTTCGCTTTCAACCAAAATATGAGAACTATATGAATTACGATTATTTAAGATGGATGAAAGAATTGAAATTACATTTCGAATACATCCACAAATATTGTGAAGCTCGGCATCTTGGAAAACCGGAAATCAATTGGAATGAATATCCCGAAATTGCTTTTAAACGAGCTTTCTTTGAACGTCCTTCCTCCTTTCGAGAATTTTTAAAGAAATTTATTAATATTTTTGAGAACATAAAATATGCAGGAAAAGGCTCAATATTTTGTAAACTTGGTTTCAGAATTTCCGGTTCATCCGGTGTTTTACCGATTCTGTTTCCTTTGGTTGCTTACAATCTTAGGAACGAAAATTATTTGGAAATAACCAGGAATTTCTTAAATTCTCCCTCAGATAAAATCGAGGATTTAAGACGGACTTATATTAGTATTTGGATGCAATTTTTGGATAACTCTTTACAAGCTTTACTTCATAAACATAAAATTTATTTGGATTTGAGCAGGTAAGATGATTTGTTTAACAGGTGATATTCATCATTCAAGTTTGAAAACCGAAAATCAGAAACATTGCCGGATAACTGAAATTCAGGTTGCTCAGAAATATTTGAAATTACTCGAAGAAGCTGATGTTAAGGTTACTTTTTTTATATCGGGAAAATGTTTCAAGGATGAGTGGCAAGACTTGAGACCAATCTGTGAAAGCCCTTTAGTGGAAATAGCAGGACATACTTACAATTGCTTGGAACCGGAAATTCTTCATAGGATTTGGAAGAAACTTGTCAGAAGTTACAATGGTCCTGCCTGGTTTCAGAAAAGAGATGTTCGTAAAACAATAAATATTATTGAAGAAAAATCTGGTAGAAAAATCCATTTCTGGCGTAATCATATGTTCATGCATGGTCCATTTACAGAAAAGGTTTTATTTGAATGCGGTATAAAAGTCTGTTCCGATGGAGTAAAGAAAGATTCAAACGGTCTTATTTGGCATCCTCAAGGAATCTACAATTTTCCTCTGAATATTATTCCGGACCATGAACATCTTTATCATGCAGAAAGAACTCCACAGTGGGTCGAATCCTGGCTGAAACGCTACAAATGGTCCGATGATTATGGTTCACAATCTTATTATGTGGAAGAATGGGCTGAAATTGTATTGGCAGGTCACAAAGAACATGAAGATAAAGAAATCATCTATAATATGATAATACATCCTATCACTCTTTATCTGTGTGATAAATTTAAAACTTTCGGAAGAATTCTGGAATACATAGCATCGTGTGAGACTGTGCATATGAGTGATATTTACAAAGCTGAAATGAAAAAAAATAAAAAAGAAGGAAAAGAACTTGAGAGCTAAACCGCTTGTTTCTGTTATCATGCGTTCGAGAAATTCAGATTGGGTTATTGCTCAAGCTATGGGAGC
>JAUWNO010000294.1 GCA_030612605.1 Armatimonadota bacterium | reverse complement strand
TCAATCAATGGCACTTAATGTTTCGCGTGTGCGGCGGGATCGGAACGATCACGCCCAAAACAAACTGACCAGCCGTTTGAATCGGAAGATTCAAACAAAGAGCACTGACCAGCCCTACAGCACGACACGCTTGTTATGCGAAATTTTTATACTCATTCGTTGTATTTTTACTAAGGCATTGGCCAATTTTTTACAGCTCCTTCACCAGAAATAGAAGTTACAGCTTTTTTGGGTATGCCAAATCGTTTAGCAATTATCATAAATGCACCTTCATCATTCCCAGTTCTATCTTGATAATCAACCAACTCATAAAATATCTTCTTTCTCTCCTGAATAGGAATTGTTACTGCTTCAGTATAAGTAAAAATATTGTATTTTTTCTGAACATACTTTATGTTATTATATTTTTGATTCTTTTTGGTAGAATTTTGAATTTTTTTGGTCGTTTGAGTTAGGTTTGAAGATGTCGGAAAATATGTAGAAGATTCATTTTCATCTTTAAAGCTATAACGTTTCATACCTAAAATAACTTTTGTCTCACTTGTTCCTTCAATCAATATTGGATCACCAATTGCTAAAACAACTGCTGTGCAACCTTTAAGTAATCCAGAGTAATTATCAATAAGTCTAAATTTTATTGTAGAACCATTATTAGAAATCCACGAATCACCAATTGGATAACCTTTTTGTGACCAAATTAGTTTGCCTTGTTTGGAAAAAAGGTATCCTTGTAATTGAAGCATATACTTTTTACCTTTAGCACCATCAATAACTTTTAGATTAGGTGGAAGAGCATCAATTATAAGAGAACCTTCAATCTGAAATGCTGAACCTAATCCAATATTGTTTTTCCCTGCTTTTGCATTGAAGTGTGTTATATCTTTATTGGAGCATCTTATTCGAGTGATGTATTGAGGTGAACCAAGAAATTCAATTTTTTCTGGAAACCAAGCTCTTAGAATATTCGCATACCATATTTTTGATGTTGAAAGTGGTTCTTGTGCTTCTAAAAAATTATAAAAATTAAAAAATGCTAAAAAACTTAAAATTACGAGAAATTTTTGATTGATTCTCATATTTGTCTCCTTTGATTTTTTTTGTTCTCAGATTCTATTCAATGATTTCGCATAATGTTTGGACACTGCCACGTTCTTCTTGCTTTTCTTTCAATCTGAATGTGGAGTGTTTTGTTAGCAGCATCTCTCTCATTTCAACAACAAACACTTTTTTACTGTTTCAGCTTTGCCATTCACATTTAACCCATAAAAATATATTCCTGAACTAACTGACTCTCCTGATTCATCATCTCCATTCCAGATAATTGAATGAGAGCCTATTGAAAATTCATTGTGAACTAATGTTTTTACTTTCTGTCCTTTGATGTTGTATATTGAAAGATCAATTTTGGAACTATTTTGGATTGAAAACTCAATTGTTGTTATTGGGTTGAATGGGTTGGGATAGTTTTGAGAAAGTACATAAATACTTGGATTAGCAATATAGTAATCTTCAATTGATGTTGGATTCAATGAATTATGATATAAGAGATTTTGACCAAACTCACCAACTGAACAACCAGTATTTGCGATTAAAATATCAATATCATTATCATTCTGATGATCAAATAAAGCACAAGAAACACTGAAATCTAAAACCGATGGAAGTAATGTAGATGAGTCAATGAATGTCCCATCGCCATTATTTGTTAAAAGAATATCCATATAAGGCTCACCAAGTTGAACTCTTATCATAAATAAATCAGGAAACTCATCATCATCAAGTAAACCAAATTGAGAATCATTAAACCATCCGGAAAGATAGGGCAAACTACCATAAGAAACAGTATAGAATCCATTACCATTATTAGTGAGAAGTCTAACTTGCTGGCAGAGAGGATCAAAGCCCATTCCGACTTCTAAAATATCTAAATCTCCATCATTATCAATATCATCAATGGCTAAATCTCTGGTTGATGTATCATCCTGTTCAGGCATTCTTAATACAGTTTCATCACTATAAAATCCATCACCATTATTATGAAAGCAAGCATTATGACCACTTAATGTAACAATTATATTCCCGTTGTTATCATAAATTATCGATTCAGTATTTGCAAAAATGATATCACTAAAACCATCATTATCAATATCAGTTGTTATCAATTCAAAAAAACCATAATTATCAGTATTAGGTAGTCTTCCAAACGAATCTTGAGTAAAGAAACCATTTCCATTATTAAGCCAAATTTCAGGTATAATAGATTGATATGATATTATGTCAGGTTCACCAAAAACATTTACAATAAGATCAATAGATTGATTATCATCAAGATTTGCTGCTTCAGCAAAAAATGCGAAATCTGGATAATTAAGCTGGGGAAGTCTTTCAGTGCTCTCATCAGAAAAAACACCTGTCCCATCATTGATAAGAAGCCCAGCAGGAAGATAATATAAACTGGAAGAATAACCTGTAAGAAAGATATCGATATCATTATCCGAATCTATATCAAATAATTCAATATCATAACAGGGGGCTTGCAAATCCGGTATTCTACTATCTGTTTCATCAATAAAATTTCCGGTGGGAGTTTGAATCCAGATTCGTGGACGAGAATCTATACTTTCATTAAAATAATCAATAGAAAAAACAATATCCTCATTTCCATCTCCATTCATATCTGCAATTTCAATGTCACCTGCACTCCATTCTTCAAAAGGAAAAAATTCATCTGTAACATCTTCATAGCCAAAATCCCTGTTAAAATTATTCGATTTCAAAACTTTACCATTTTTAGACTTTGATACAATGTAAATGCCATTTGATAATTTTGAATCACATTTTCCGAATTCATAAAGAAAATTTGAATTAACTATGATAATATCTTCTGAATTTTCAGGATAATTGATTTCAGTAGAACAGATATACTTTCCAGAAATATCAAAAATATCCACTTCTTCTAAAGCATAACAAACACTGATAAATAATATCATTAACAAAATTAATAATTTTTTCATAAAATCTCCTTTTTTATGTTGCTGCTAATGTTTGGAGTGCGCTGCGGAATCGGAAGATTCCGCCCAGACAAACCAACCAAAGTTTGAATCGGAACGATTCGAACGAAACAAACCACGAAACTGAACCGCAGGCACTTTTGTTATAGCCATTTCTTTATCAAAAATTCTTAATAATTTCATTAATTTTTTTATTTAGACTCATTAACCCTTTATCAAATTCAGAAGTATTATTTAGGAATTTTTTTCTTATTAAACCATAAGATTCAATTCTAAGCTCACAATATTCAATGAATATGTTATTTTGTTTTTGAAATTTTTTAGGAATATTTTCAATTTGATTCATATCATTTAAAAGAACGATATTCTCTTCCCATTTAGGTATACCAGTATTTTCAATAAAAGACACAATAATATTTTTTGAATTATGGTTTAGCATATCATATAATTTTAGTGCCTCTATCTCGTTTTTTTTAGTCTTTTCTAATTCAATATTGTAACTATCAGTATCCCAGAGGAAAGATTGATAATTAAATCCCAAATAAACTATTACGATTAAAATAACACTTAGTACTCCAATTCCTGCTGCTTTCCAATTTGAAAAAAAGATACCGTTTTCTTGTTTGTGTTTTTTTATTTCGATTCCTTGTATTTTTTCAACAAT
>JAUWNO010000138.1 GCA_030612605.1 Armatimonadota bacterium | reverse complement strand
CAACTCCTTTCATTAATTCTGGTACTTAAATACCGAAATAGGGTTTTTGTGTCAAGAAAAAAATATTATTTTTATTATCAATGTTATTCGATTTGTTATTAAAAAAATTGACATCAATACTCATAATATTTTTAACTCCATTTGTTATGAAAAACTTTAGCAAATGCGGTGTCTGTTGTTCTGTTGATTGCAAAGCCTATAAAATTGAATGTGACGGTTGTAACGAACTTGCAGGAAAAGTTGCCTGGGCTAAATTTTACGGTAAAATCCTTTGTCCGATTTATGAATGTGCTGAACTGAAAGGATTCCTGTCTTGTAAAGAATGCTGAAAAGCACCATGTGAAATATGGATATCAACCAGAAATCCAGATTTTTCGGATAAAGAATTTCAGACAGATATAAATTCGCGATTTAAGAATTTCGAGGAGCGGGGATAATAAGCTTTGTAAGCTAAAAAGATTGACATCTATTTTCATCAATTTTTATAATCTTTACATAATAATGCGTAATTATGTGTAAACAAATTAAAAAAGGAGTGTTGCTAAATGAGAAATAAATGCAATTGTGGAAATACCACTAAATTGGGGTTATAAGAACAATGAATTTATATTATGATTATAGCCAATGTTTAAGACATGACAATACCTGAATTTGAAAATATTCTAAGAAAACCAGAATCTGAAATCCTTGATTTCAAAAAAGAGCAATATGATATTATTAAGGACTCTGGAAATATAAAAACATCTGAATTTGTTAAAGATATTATATGTTTTGCAAATACAATTAGAACCGAAACAGCCTATATCGTTCTTGGAATTGATGTAAAAACAGATGGAACTAAATCATTTCTTGGACTTGACAAACATATTGATGACGCAACATTTCAAGAAAAAATTAAAGATAAGGTAAATCCCAAACCTTATTTTTCTTATTATACTTTTGATTATCAGAATAAAAAATTCGGGATAATTGAAATCCCAATTAAAAAGTATTCTGAGCCAATAGCACCATCAAAAAAAATGAAAGGACTCCAGGTTGGCAAAATTTATTTTAGACGAGGTTCTTCAAATTCTGAAGCAATTGGAAAAGAAATTATATTGATATATCTGTGGTTAAAAAATCTTCCTGATAAAAATCAAGAAATTACTTTAAATGATTTAATTTCAAATATATTAACAAAAGTGACATCGAAAAATTGTCCAATTTCAGAATGTATTTCGGTAGCTTTAGGTATTGCTAATAAGTATAGATTGAATAAATTGAAAAATTTTTGTAATGGAGAACTAACAGGCTGGAGTAATAAAATTCCAGAAGAAAAAGTTCCAACCTATCTTTCATATAGGATGAATAAAGTAATAATATCACCTCACGAAATTGAACTCAATCCATTTAATCCATATAATTCAAGTCAATTGATTAAAGAAATGAAAAAAATGGATGAATTTGATGAGATGCAACTGTTATTTCCTGAACCTATCACGCAATTAGAAGATACGATTAAAAGAATCAAAGAAAAACTTGATACAACTCTAGTAACTTTTACATTAACAAAGATATTTGATAAAAAGGATTTAGGTAAAATACAAGTAAATGTTTACGCAAATAGGGATAATTATGAGAATATATATAATGGAATAAGACAGAAATTTATAAATGAATTGATTAATATGGAATAAAACACTGTCTGAAATATATAAGTTCGGATACGGAAATGTGTTGAAACGTCCAACGTCCCATATTCTTAAAGTTATTACCAATTTAAAAAAGGAGACACAAGCAAAATGAATGAACAAAAATACTCAGTAAATCAGCATTTAATTGAAACGATCATCACTTGGGTGAGATCAGGTGAAATTGCAATTCCTGAAATTCAAAGACCTTTTGTGTGGTATTCTTGGCAAGTAAGAGATTTAATGGATAGTTTATATCAAGGTTATCCAGTTGGATATATTATTGCATGGAGAAATCCAAATGTTCGACTAAAAGATGGAACTGTGTCTGAAGGGAAAAAAGTGCTGATTGACGGACAGCAAAGAGTTACAGCCTTGACAGCCGCAATTCTTGGACAACAAGTTATAAATAAGGATTATAAAAAAATCAAAATACAAATTGCGTTCAATCCAATAAAAGAGAAATTTGAAGTTTTAAATCCTGCAATAACAAAAGATCGGAAATGGATTGATGACATTTGTCCAATTATAACAAATGAAGTCAGGTTATCAAAAGTAATCCGAAATTACTGTGAAAAAAATCCGGAAGTTGATGAAGAAATAGTAGAGGATGTACTTGAAAATTTAAAAGCATTAGTAAAAAAACAAATTGGTTTGATTGAACTTGCTGGTGATTTAGATATTGAAAAAGTAACGGAAATTTTCATTAGGATTAATAGCAAAGGTGTACAGTTAAGCCAAGCTGATTTTGTTATGTCTAAAATTGCTTCAGATGAGGAATATGGTGGTAATGTGCTCAGGAAATGTATTGATTATTTTAGTCATTTAGCTGTTGCACCTGAATTTTATTCAAATATTGAATCGCTTGATAAAGACTTTGCATCAACAGAATATTTTCCAATAATTGCTTGGCTAAAGAATGAAAATGACGATTTATACGACCCAAGTTATAAAGATGTTTTAAGGGTTGCATTTACTTTCAAATTTGCACGAGGTCGATTAAGTGAATTAGTAAGCCTTTTGTCTGGCAGGAATTTTGAAACTCGTGATTATGAGGCAGAAATAGCAAAAGAATCATACGCTAAATTAAAAGATGGAGTGTTTACTTTTGTAAATGAAACAAACTTCAAAAGGTTTATAATGATTATCAAATCAGCAGGTTTTGCTGATAAGAAGTTAATTCGTTCACAAAACACATTAAATTTTGCATATATTCTTTACCTGAAATTGAGAGAGCAAAATTACAATCAAGCCTTAATTGAAACATACATAAAAAAATGGTTCATACTTTCTATTTTAACAGGACGGTATTCAGGTTCACCCGAAAGTAAGTTTGACTTTGACATTAAAAAAGCAGATACAGGAGATTTTGGAGATTATTTGCGAGAAATCGAAAAGGCAGAGTTATCAGATGCATTTTGGACAGCAGGTCTTGTTCAAAGTTTGAATACTTCTGTTGCAAGTAGTCCGGTTTTTAATGTATTTCTTGCAGCGCAATGTCGATTTAATGATAAAGGTTTTATCTCAAAAGCAATTACCATTAAAGATTTAATTGAGCAAAGAGGAGATGTTCATCATATATTTCCTCGGGAGTATTTAAAAAAACATGGATTACAAAAAGGACAGTATAATCAAGTAGCAAATTATGTATATACTCAAAGTGAAGTAAATATTAAAATTGGGAAAAAAGCACCAAATGAATATTTTGCTGATATTAAAGAACAATGCAATGGAGGAGATTTAAAATATGGTGGAATAACAGAAATGAATGAATTACTGGCGAATATGAAACAAAACTGTATTCCAACAAGCATTTTTGATATGACTATTGAGAATTACAATGACTTTATTATTGAAAGACGAGAATTAATCGCAAAAAAAATCAGAAACTATTACGAAACGATATGAAAAAAAACTGGCAGACCGTTACTCGTTTTTAAAAATCATTCCTAACCTTCAAATAAACCATATCATTTTCATCATACTGCCCGAAATTTCCTTCATCTCCCACAAAGATATTTGCTCCTAGTTGAATTTCAAATCCATCGGCAAAGTCATAAGAAATTTTCGGGCGCAGAAGTGCATCTTTATTATTGATACCGTAATAAGTGAAGAATTCCAATCGCAGCGTTTCTCGTAGGAAATCTTCCGTAATTAGAAAAGTCATTGTGTTTGAGAATTCATCATTGCGGATATCATCTTCGTAATCCAGAATATATTCCTGGATAAATTGAAAGCTCACATTCATTCCAAACCAATTATGATCGTAACCTATAAGGTAATGTGCATAATCTTTTTCTTGTACGCCATTTACACTAAAATCTTCTGCGGCAAATCTCTTCTCAAAATAATATGCACCTTCCCCGCGTACAACAGCTCCACCCACAGCTTTACTGAAACTTGCTCCAGCCAAAGGAAGTCGGTGATATTCCGGTTTGACGAGGATAGTTGTATCTGGTTGCTGGTAAATATGCATCGCAGGATTATCATCCCACATATAGGCAGCCATTAATTCAAAATCGATAGCACTTCCCAGATAAGAATATTTTAAGGCAATTTCACTTTCGGATAGTTTATTCCCAACATCGTAATTATGATAATCATAAACTATCGGCATTGAAAAATCCAACATATTCTTATACCAGATCGAACCTTTTCTTGGAGTTATTGTAGCTTGGAAAGTGGGAATCCAAACAGCTTCGAAAGTAGAATTTCCGAGATAATAATCAAATTTCACAGCATTTGTTCCAATACGGATCTCTTCAAAATCGGGCAGAATAAACTCCGAAAGATCGCGAGGTGAGATAACATCAGTGATAAAAACACCGTCAGCTTTCCCCCAGATTATCTGCTGTTTTCCGATGCGCAAATCAAAATTATCAAAGTAGATATCCATGTATGCCTGACTGAGTGTAATATCTAAATTGTCATTTAGAGCATTGTAATCGAACACCGGATTAACATAAAGTGCAACATCACCTTTTCCATAATCCAAACGCCAGTCAAAAGTGTTTTGCAAAACTGAATACTCTCCATCCTGATCAATTAATGCTCCGAGATAAGTTCGCACAAATCCGTGATGTATTATCTGGGCGTTTAGCATTATTGCTGCCGTTAACAGCAAAAATATAATTAATATTTTTCGTTTCATTTTTATTCCTTTTTTATGGACTGCAACATCCGTGATGTTGCATAAAATATCACGGATATTTTACTCCAAAATTACATTCCTCTTTTCATCATTCGTTCAGTGAATTTATTATCGGAAATCCCGGTATCTACTTTCACATTTTTTAGTTCCATCTTGGTAGTATGATCTTTTTGAACATTGTGCATTTCAGAAATTGTGATAACAAGATAGTCTTTAATCTTTTCGACTTCTTTCACGGTAAGTATTTTCAGCAGATCTTCATCTTCATCATAAAATTCTTTTTTCTTACCTATCCATTTATCTTTAATGATCCAGGTTATGGTTTTGGAATACATATATTCCTCTTCTTTAGGAATGCTTTCCACTACGTAGCAAACTTCTCCATCTATTGTCTCCTCGCGCAAAATTTTATGTGTATCGGCATTTGGTTGACGATCTCCCAAATCATCATAAGTAAAATCGGAACCCATAAAGTAATCGCTTTTACTATCACTTGAAATTCGTTTTACTTTTTTAAGGGCTGGAAGATAGATCCACTGATCATCATCTTTCCCTGCTTTATCATAACTCCAATTCATAAAAGAAGTATTGCGCACATCGGCGGGGGAAACAAAGAACATTATCTTCTTTTCCATATCACCAAAATCTTTTAAGTATTGTTTGATCTCGCGCACCCGCTTATCTCCACGGGAATTGATGAGCGACATTGTCAGATCGCCTTCTTGATCTTGTCCGGTTGGACGGTTATAAACATTTTCGATAATTTTGAGCCCTGTGATTTCCTGCGCTGATAAAACTGCTCCTATTACTATTAATGCTAAAAGCATTAGTGTAATTTTTTTTCCCGAAAGGCTTCGGGATTTCTTTTCTCTCAACATTTTTTCCTCCAATTTCATTTTTTTATTTCTATGACCAAATCAACTTCCGAATGTGCCAGCACCTACTTTGGCAATCTAAAATGAAAGTTCATCAAAGTAGGTGCTGGGCTCTTCAGAATGTTGGAGTACTCAAACAATCGGAAGATCAGCAAGCTGAACATTCCGATGTTTTGCATTTCTTCACTTCCATTATTATTTGTTCGTTGCTAAAATCTCTTTTCATCGTTTCTTACCAAAAAATACATTCGTCTTATAGAGTAACAGATACATAATTGTTACTGTCCCTAAGAAACTTGTAAACATATTTAAAGAAACTAAAGCTCCTAAACTTCTATTTGGTGGGAATACAGAGAACAACAGAACCATAAATCCGGCAATCACAACTGTTGCATTAAAGATAATTGCTCTGCCCGAATGATGCATTGTTCCTTGCATTGTTTTCTGTTTATCTCCTGTCTCTTTTGCGTAAATCTTATATCGCTCAATAAAGTGAACTGCATAATCAATTCCAATACCGATAGCAATACTTGAGATGAGAGCTGTAGTCGTGCTAAGCGGAATATTAAGCAGCCCCATCACACCAAA
>JAUWNO010000581.1 GCA_030612605.1 Armatimonadota bacterium | reverse complement strand
TGGAAACAGCGGCACTATAAACGGCTGGGCAACAGATTACATCCGGCTCTACCCGGGTGATGGAAACCTGGAATTAACTCTGACTACAAATTTTCCCATAGGACTTGGTGTTATGCGTCTTGGTGTGGCAGGTGTTACTTCTACTGTTGATAAATTCACAATTAACGGCACCTGGACAGGAGTTCTTCCTGAACTAACCGAAGATTACAGCCAGATGATTTTATCTTTTGCAAATAATGGGTATTCAACCGTCTCCTATTCTTATTCGATTGTTGAAGAGATTAATTCCGGAGAAAATATTCTCGCTTCGAATGACATTTCAATTTCCTGTTATCCAAATCCGTTTTATATTGGTTCAAACCAGATTTCATTTTCAATAAATTCTTCTCAAATGCTGCCGGAAAAAATCGAAATTTTCAATGTTAAAGGACAAAAGGTGAAATCTTTGTATTTGGAGTCGGCGAGTCCCTCGCCGTTTTTTGCCGACGGAGTCAGCTACTCCATAACCTGGGATGGAAAAGATGAGAATGGCAAAATAATTGGAAATGGAGTTTATTTTTATAAAGCAAAAATTGGAGAAAAAGAATTCAGGAATAAGTTTATTGTTGTGAAGTAATTGATATATTTGAACCCGACTCGTAATTTTTACTTATTAGCCTTGAAAAGGTTTAGGAGATTTCTCTTCTTGTTAGACCTTTTCAAGGTTTCTTATTTTTTTTCAAAATTTTACTTGGAAGGTATATTCCAGCTAAGCTTTGCCTAGCATAAAAAAACTTCCGAAGTTTCCAGAACTTCGGAAGTTTTATGTTCTTATTCAGGAGCGATGTATCTCAAACATTTTAAACCAGTTAAATGCGAAACCTATTTCATCAGGATCATTTTTCTGATTTCTGAGAAACTTTCAGATTTTAATTTATACAGATAAATTCCGGAAGCATAAGAAGGAGCATCCCAAAGATAATTATAGACACCTGCTTCAAATCGAATGTTCTCGATTTTTTGACCTTTGATGTTGAAGATTGAAAGATGTGCTGTTTCGTTTTCTTTTACCATAAAACTGATAGTTGTATTTGGATTGAATGGATTGGGATAGTTTCCAATAAGAAGGGTTTGCTGTGGAAGTTCTGGAGTTGTACCTTCCTCTGGAATTATTAGACTTACAGAACCATGTATTTGCGTTTCACTGGAATAATCTACACTCTCTAAAATATACCAGTATTCATTTCCTGCAATAACATTGTGTTGGTCTTCAAAAGTGTAATTTGTAAGTATGGCGGTTGTGCCAGCACCTTCGATTAATTCCGGATTTATTTGGATTGCATCACCATTTATGAAAGCATCTCTGTAATCTCCACGATAAACATTCCAACCTGCATTACCTGTTTCTGATTGAGTTGTCCAACAAAGAATCGGTGAATTACCGATGAATTGAGCTGTGAAAGAGGAAAGTTCTACAGGAAGCGTAATATCTCCTTCATCTTCATTAGTAACTGTCCAATCTGTTACGAAACTTGTCGGGTTATTATTTAAATTGTTAAAATAAGCTGCAGCATCG
>JAUWNO010000528.1 GCA_030612605.1 Armatimonadota bacterium | reverse complement strand
GTATATCTCCATCAACTAAGATTCCATTTTTTTCCGAATTAATAATGTTCCCATTAACTCTTAAATCTCCATCCACTTTCAAATTTGAATTTATGATGTTGCCCTTAATAATTAGATCACCAAAAAAATCTAATGACGCTTCTTCAATATCTTCCTCGATTTTAAACTGTGATTTTATGTTTATTCTGTTCTGCTCATCAATATATGGATAACCGGATTTTTTTGCCAGGATCTGTTTTTTCTCTTCAGAATAAAACACATTTTTGCCAAGATAGTCATCCACAACTTTTTCTTCAGCAACTTTAGGAGTTATCTCATTACCGAAAATATCTGTTGTGGTTTTTACCATTCCTGAGATTAATAGACTGGCAACCGGTGAGTTCTTTTGTACTCTTTCCAAATTATCTAATTCGGTAATGCTTTTAAATTCGTATGGATCGAAACAATTATTCTCATCAAAAAGGTATGAAATTTCTAATTGCGATTCCGGTTTGGTCTTAAAAGCAATTAAAAAAGGTTTGTTCAGTTCTTTTTTTATTTTTTGCTGCCGGTTATATAAGACTGCTTCATCAACTCCTGTTCTTATTCCAGCCATGTTCAGAAGCGATGTTATTTCATTCTCGTCTATCATCTGCCCCGAATCTTTAATGGTTAAATATGCTGAAAATCCGTCTTCTGAAACTTCAAGAACAAGACTTCCCGATTCGTTTGGGATTATTTTTTTTTCAGGCATTTTCTAATCTTTTAGATTTTTATTTATAAAACTGATAACTTCTTCTGATGTGGTTCCGGGAGTAAAAATAGCTTTAAATCCCTTGGTTTTCAAGAAATCAATATCTTCTTCCGGGATCACGCCACCGCCAAAAAGCAATATCTTTTCCGCTCCTTTTTCTTTGAGAAGTTCAGCAACTCTGGGAAATAGAAAATTATGTGCCCCGGAAAGTAAACTCAATCCCAAGGCATCAACATCTTCCTGGATAGCTGCTTCAGCAATTTGCTCAGGAGTCTGTCTTATTCCTGTATATATCACTTCAAATCCTGCATCACGTAAAGAGCGAGCAATATATTTCGCTCCTCTGTCGTGACCATCCAAACCCGGCTTGGCAATAATAATCCTGATTTTCCTGCTCATTTTTTTCCTCAAATATTTAATTTTTTCTAAGATAAATTTCAGTCAACTAGTTTTTGAAAAATTGAATGATTGACACATTTTTCCTAATAATTTTGTTGTGGAATAGTATATCAAAACTCCTGCTTTGATAAAGTAAAAAAAGTAAAAAAAAAGTCAGTAGTAAAGAAAGAACACGGATGACACAGATAATACGGAATTGCACGGGAAAAAAAGTAATTCTTTGTGCCTTGGTGGTTAATTCTTGGATAAAAAAGTTCGTGGAAAAAAGGAGATAAATTATGACTAATATTGCAGTTCTGGGTTGTATGTTCGGTGATGAGGCAAAAGCAAAAATCGTCGATGTTTTAGCAGCCAATGCAGATATTGTTGTTAGATTTCAAGGTGGAAATAACGCAGGACATACAATTATCCTGAACTCAAAAAAATATATTTTTAAACTTGTCCCATCAGGAATTTTGTACCCGGATAAAATGTGTGCTATTGGAAGCGGTTTAGTAGTTGATCCTTTTCGGCTTTTAGATGAAATGCAGGTTTTAGAAACCAATGGCGTTTCATTTAAAAACAGATTCTTCATTGATCCGCGCACTCAAATTGTTCTTCC
>JAUWNO010000513.1 GCA_030612605.1 Armatimonadota bacterium | reverse complement strand
TTCCGGAAGTGAGTATTCCACAGCACCGGGTGCAAACTATGATTTTATCGATGTTTTTGCAGGTTGGGATGAAAAAGATTTTTGCGAAGATGAGGATTACACGCCCCGCATCGATATTCCTCATATGTGGGATATTGAAATCAGACATCATTTTATAGATTCCGGTGCAGACCTGGTTATCTGCCATCATCCGCATGTTATTCAGGGATTCGAAGTTTATAACGACAAATTAATTGCTCATTCTCTGGGTAATTTTGCTTTTGACCTGAACTATGCAGAAACTTTCCCATCTATGATTCTGAATTCCAAAATAAATGAAACAGGTTTTTATGAATATTTTGTTACTGCAGTCTATATCGACGACTATATTCCGAAACCTGCTCTGGGTGAGCTGGGATTACATATTCTGAATTATCTGGCAAGACGCTCTAAAGAGCTAAATACATATCTGTTTGTGAATCAGGAGAATTTGACAGCAAGGATTATCCTGGATACTTTATCTATGCAAACTTATACAAATTCATTTCAGGTTGAAAGTCAGTTGAATGAAATTGGCGGATTTTGGACATCGCCTCCATTGGAATTGGAAAGGTGGGGAAATATTTCATCCATAAATTCCATTCTGCCAAATAGTAACTGGGAATACAGATTAGGAAGAGAGCTGCTCTGGTTCGGCAACTTTGAAGATGAAGGTTCTTCCGGATGGAATGTAAATAGCAATGATGAATGGCTCGACGACACTGTTTCTTATGAAGGTGAGTATTCACTTCGTCACAGGCGTTTCCCGGACTCCGGTGATAATATTGTTACAAATCTGGAAAAGCGAATAAAATGCAATTCCGATACATTAAATTTTTCTTTGCAGGGATTCATAAAAACGCAGAATGGTGCAGATGTTACAATCGAAATCCGTTATTATGAAAATCGGTATGCTACTAATTACCTTGACCAGGAAAATATCGGTGTGCTAATTACAGGAGATACACCCTGGACATTTTACCAGAAAGCACTAACTATTCCGGAAGATACGCGCTTCTTTGATATTCGCTGTAACAGTGATTGCCCCACTTCAGGAGAAGCTTTTTCCTGGTTCGATAATGTTGGAATCGTTGAATGGACTGATTGGAAAGCAGTTGATTTCTTCGAAATAATTTCAAATCCAAATGATTTTTATTCCATCCAGTTCCGCTGCCAAAACCAGGAAGAAAATATTATAGCAGAATATACTGAAACAAATTATGGTAGTCCTTTTGTCTCATCTCAAGAAGATTTAGTGATTCATCCTCCCAAAGCAAAACTTTATCATAACTATCCTAATCCCTTCAACCCAACAACAACGATTTCTTTCTCAACCACAGAGCACACGGAGAACACGGAAATAATAATTTATAACATCAAGGGTCAAAAAGTAAAAACTTTGGAGTGTGGAGAGTCTCTCTCCACAACAGCCGACGGAGTCAGCTACTCCATATCTTGGAATGGCACTGATGATAATAATAAAAATGTAAGCTCAGGAATTTATTTCTACAGATTAATGGTGGACGACAAAATCATAGCCACAAAGAAGTGTTTGCTGTTGAAATAGTGTAACATAAATGATGTTTTTTTCTCATTCCTAACTTTCCAGTTGGGAATGAAGAATCTCACGAAGTTTTTACTTCGTTTTGAAGCAGAAGCTTCAGACACTATATTCTTCCCATCCGGCAGTTGCCGGATTAGAAAGAAGATACAAATAATTGTTTCAAATAAAATGGAGGAAATTATGAAAAAGTCTTATTTTATTATGATATTGATTTTTATCTGCATTTCTTTTCTTAATTCAACCATCATCAATATCCCTGCTGACCAGCCAACAAT
>JAUWNO010000089.1 GCA_030612605.1 Armatimonadota bacterium | reverse complement strand
AGAAGATATTTATCTTGTGAACTAATTCTTAGTGCTCATTCGCCTGCCCCGTAAGGAGCTTGTGACTGTATCGGGGTGTCCTTCGTGGCTAACAGTTACAATTCTTGACAAATATTTTGCGCTTCCTTTGTTGTCTCATTCGTATTTAGCTAAAAAATAACTCAGGAGGATTTTCAATGAATATTCCATTGATCTGGTATGTTGCACCGTTTGGGGCAATAATGGCATTGATATTTTCGTTTATTTTATTTAAGGGTGTAAAAAAGGAAGATCCCGGTAACGAGCAGATGCAGAAGATTGCAAAATATGTTCGTGAAGGGTCTTTTGCTTATCTGAAACAACAATACAAAGGCGTTACAATTTTCTTTATTATTGCATTTATAGTTTTCAATATTATGGCTCACGTGCTGCATGTGCTTCACTGGCTCATTCCCTTTGCCTTTCTCACAGGTGGTTTTTTCAGTGGACTTGCCGGCTGGATAGGAATGAATACCGCAACTCTTGCTTCCAATAGAACTGCACAAGGTGCTTCTAAAAGCCTTAATAAAGGATTGAAAGTTGCTTTCCGTGCCGGTGGTGTTATGGGACTTGTAGTTGTTGGGCTGGCATTAGTTGATATTTCTGCCTGGTTTTTCGGATTGAATTATTATAGTATGCTTCATCCTGATAAAATGAGTTTACACACGATCACTGTTATCATGCTCAGCTTTGGAATGGGAGCTTCTACTCAGGCGCTTTTTGCCCGTCTTGGTGGAGGGATCTTCACAAAAGCTGCAGATGTTGGTGCAGACCTGGTGGGAAAATTGGAAGCTGGAATCCCGGAAGACGACCCGCGAAATCCTGCCACGATAGCAGATAATGTGGGAGATAACGTGGGTGATGTAGCAGGAATGGGTGCAGACCTTTATGAATCATACTGTGGTTCGATATTGGCAACTGCTGCTTTGGGAATGGCAGCAGTAACGCAAATATTTGGTCATGGAACTGTAGAGATGAATGCCTGGGCGATACGATTTGTAACCGCTCCGATGGTTCTTGCCGGAGTAGGTGCATTCCTTTCCATTTTGGGAATTTATCTGGTTTCCACCAAAGAAGGTGCAGATACCAAAGAACTGATGTTCGCTTTGAATAAAGGAGTTTACGGAAGCTCTATCCTGATAGCGATAGTTGCATTTTTTGTTACAAAATTCATGCTTCCTGCTGAATATTCTCTCGGTGTTTTCCTGGCAAGTATGATAGGACTTTTTGCAGGAATTTTGATAGGATTTTTTACTGAACGCGCAACTTCACACAGCTATGCTCCCACTCGTGGAATTGTAAAACAGGCAGAATTCGGACCGGCAACCGTAATCATCGATGGTCTTGCCGTAGGAATGAAATCTGTAGCAGCTCCGGTTATTATCATTGGAATTGCTATTCTGGCAGCTTTCAGTGTGAGTAAAGGATTCACAATTCCGGAAATGGGACTTTACGGAATCGGCTTTGGAGCTGTGGGAATGCTTGCTACTCTGGGTGTAACTCTTGCTATGGATGCATTTGGACCGATAGCAGATAATGCTGGTGGAAATGCAGAAATGAGCAAGCTTCCGGAAATAGTGAGAAAAAGAACAGATGATCTTGATTCTGTGGGCAATACAACAGCAGCTACAGGAAAAGGCTTTGCTATCGGTTCGGCTGCACTTACAGCTATGGCACTTCTGGCAGCTTATCTCGAAGAAGTTCGACAAGGGTTGATCTTTGCCGGACAAAAATTCCTGGATATCACTTTTGCTGGTGAAGTAGTGCGTACTGTTGAAATTGGAAATGCCACAATTGCAGATTTTGTAAGTTATTATCAAATAAATTTGATGAATCCTAAATTCCTGGTTGGAATTTTTATGGGTTCTATGGTTACATTCGTTTTTGCTGCACTCACCATGAAAGCAGTTGGTCGGGCAGCCGGTGCAATGGTTGCAGAAGTTCGCCGCCAATTTAAAGAAATACCGGGAATCCTGGAAGGAACTGCAGAACCCGAATATGCAAAGTGCGTTCATATTTCTACAGTTGGAGCACAAAAAGAGATGGTTGCTCCTGCTCTTCTGGGAATTCTCACACCTATTGTTATCGGCATGATAACGGGTGTTGCAGGTGTGATGGGAGTTTTAACAGGTGGATTGACAACAGGTTTCGTGCTGGCAGTTATGATGAATAATGCCGGTGGTGCCTGGGATAATGCAAAAAAATATGTTGAATCAGGACATTACGGCGGCAAGGGTTCCGATTATCATAAAGCTACTGTTGTTGGCGATACTGTTGGTGATCCGTTCAAGGATACATCCGGACCTTCTATCAATATCCTCATAAAATTAATGAGCATGGTCAGCATTGTTTTCGCCGGTCTCATCGTTGCCTTTTCTCCCGCTATCCAGAAATTTCTCGGAATCATCTAAAAATATAAAAATTCCTTTACAAAAGACGGGGCTTTTTGTCCCGTCTTTCCTATTATGAAAAAGAAAATAATTATCGGTTCACTTCTCATTTTCTCTCTTTTTTTGCATTCGCAGGAAAAGATAGGACTTGCCCTCAGCGGTGGCGGTGCTCGAGGATTGGCTCAAATTGGTGTTTTAAAGGTAATCGATGAATTAGGAATTCAGGTTGATTTTATAGCTGGAACAAGCACTGGAGCTTTCATTGGCGGATTGTATGCAATGGGTTATTCTGGAAATGAGATCGAAGATATTTTTCTTAAGATGGATTGGAAAGAAATCCTTAATGACAAAATTTCCCGGAAAGATATTTACATCAGCCAGAAACGGTGGCTACCTTATGCAAATTTATCTTTCGACCTTGATGAAAACTATTTGCCGAAAATCCCTCAAGCTTTTTTTGTAGGAAATAACCTGATAAATTTTTTATTTGATCTCACTTATCCGGTTTCAGTAGTAAAGAATTTCGATGAATTACAGATTCCATTTCGCTGTAATGCAACCAATATCTTAACTGGAGAACTTAAGGTTTTTTCTGATGGTCCTCTTCACGAAGCAATTCGCGCTTCCATTTCTTTCCCATCGATTTTAAAACCATTTGAATTGGATGACGGACTGTATGTTGATGGTGGATTGCTGGCAAATTTACCTGCTGAGATTGTTGCAGATATGGGTGCGGATTTTGTGATTGGTGTACAAACAAATTCCGGTTTGAAAGAAAAAGAGGAAATTGAAAGCTTGATCGATGTGCTGGATCAAACTGTGAACCTGAGCATCACGAGTAATATCAACAAATCTACTGAATTTTGTGATTTGATCATCAAGCCAGAGTTGGATAATATTTCGGTTCTGGATTTTTCAAAAAAAAAAGAGATCATCTTAGCAGGAGAAATTGCTGCCAGAAAATATCTCAAAGGAATAGAAAATTCGGATAAAAGTAAAATAAAAAAAACTGCCTTACTTCCTTCGGAAATAGAATTTTCAAAAATTAGAATTCTGGGAAATAAACATTTAAGTAAATCCAAAGTAAAAGAATTTACTGGTTTGAAAACAGACACCTTTTATGCAAAATCCGATATTATTCTGGCAATAAAAAATGCTTATGACTCCCAGCTATTCTCTCTGATTTATCCGGTTATTGAAAAAAAAGATGAAAAATATATCCTCAAAATCAAGGTGAAAGAAAGCAATAGGAAGCAGTTGGGAATACACTTTGGTTACATCAATAATAAGGATATAATTCTGGGTGCTACTTTCAGTTTTGATAACATGATTCAGAGAAATTCCAAACTCTTATTCAATTTTCAAGTTGGTGATAAAAAAGAACTTAACCTCGATTATGTGAAAAATTTCGGTAAACAATGGGGAATTTATTTCAGGATTTTTCCCTATCTCAGAGAGCAAAAAATTTATTCTTATAATGAAGAGCATAAAAAAACCGGTAGTGTAAAATCATTGGAAACAGGCGGCACTCTCGGAATTGGAATTTATGCCAAGAAAGCTGTGATTCTCGAAGGTTATGGTTTTACATTTAATACTAAGCTTTACCAGGATATTGCTGATTTTGAAGACAGGTATTACCACTCAACAGGAGTTGGTCTTAAACTGTATCATGAAAACCTGGATGATTTTGTGTTTCCCATGAAAGGGCTGCAATTTCTGATGAAATTTAATACAGCCAGAAAGATTTTCTTCAGTGACAGCGGATACAAAAAGTTATACTCGAAAGTACGGATTTTAATGCCTTTCAAAGATAAGATTTCTTTGAAATATCAGTTTGAATATGGTACTTATTTCAAAAAATATGATTTAGATTTTGATCCGTTTTACATAGGTGGTATCGATAGTTTCCTGGGTTGTAATACCGGTGAACGCAGCGCTCCAATATACAAAATATATTCTCTCTCAATAAGATATAAAATCCTGAATAATCTTTTTGCGGATTTGCATTACAATTTATTAAATCTTGGAACTGAAGATGTCTGGCTTCCGGAAAAGAATCTTTATCCTGCTCTTGGTTTGAAACTCGGATTTAAATCTTTTATCGGACCGGTGAGAGTTGCCGCTGCTATCGATGAGGAATATAGAACCTATTATTATCTTTCCATTGGTTATGAATTTGACCAATTTGAATTCTCCAGAAGATAATCTTGATTAAATAACAAATATCAAATACACTCCTTATTTCCAAGCCCCAGCTTGGAAACGAGGATTCAAATAATAAATTCATCGGTTCAAACATTATAGAGTTCATCCGTTAACTATGAAAACTTGAGTTAAGTTAGCTTTAGCTGACTTGACTTAAGTTTTGTAATCTTTTGAAACATTCCAACTTAACTCATCAGGCAACTGCCGGATAAGTCAAGTCTCATTTATCGTTAAAACTGACTTTACGGATGAATACTAATTAGAGTCTATCCGTAAACCCCGTAGGATAGAATCTAATTCATTAATATAACAGAATAACAGATTGTTATCCAACGGGGTAAAGTATAATTTTTAATTTCTAACTCCCCTTTCCCCTCTTTACAAAAGAGGGGAAACATTGATGAATCCAGAGGATTCGAGTTCTCATTCTACCCTCTCCAATAATCTCAAAAAGTCCATTTAATCTCCCTTTGCTAAAGGGAGAATCAAAGAGGGTTTAAGAGAGGGGTCGGGGGTGAGTTTACGGACTCATTCTTTTTTTTAGAAATTAGATTTTTTTTCAAATATCTGGAATCTAGGATTATAAATTTATCTTTACAACTTTTTTTACTATTTATTTGTGAATTAAATTCAAACTAAGTTTTTTAGGATAAGGATTATTGTATGAAAATTAATACAAAAGAACAACTTATTGAGGAACTGCAAAGACAAAAGGAACAAATAGAAAAATTACAGAAAGCAGAATCTGAACGCAAAAAAGCAGAGAAAACACAAACAACCTTGTATAATATTGCAAATGCGGCAAATACTACATCCAACCTTGATGAGCTTTTTAAAAATATTCACAAAGAGCTGGGGAAAATTATTGATACTACAAATTTCTATATCGCACTTTACGATGAAAAAAGCGATATCGTTTCAATGCCATATTATATCGATCAAACAAGAGAAACTCCTGCTCCCAAAAAAATCCAAAAAGGACTGACCAATTATGTCATTCGTACACAAAAGCCGGTTTTTCTTACTGTTCAGAAACGTGAGGAGCTGATCAAAGCAGGCGAAATCGCTCCCTCTGATTGGAAAAGTAAACTCTGGCTGGGAGTTCCTCTAAAGATTCAAGATAAAATTATTGGAGCCCTTGCTGTTCAAAGTTATGATGATCCTCATCATTTCAATGAGAATGACCTGAAAATTTTAGAATTCGTTTCCGACCAGGTGGCAGTTGTAATAAATCGGATTCATTTGAGGGAAGAATTAGATGCAAGCGAGAAGAAATATCGACAGATTTTTGAAGAGTTTCAGGATCTCTATTTTTTAACTGATTTGAAAGGAATAATCAAAGACCTTAGTCCATCTGTTAAGCAATTAGGTGGCTATGAACGGGAAGAATTAATTGGAACTTCGGTTTTTGGAATTTTGGTAAGTCGAAAACAACAAATGAAATTCTTGAAAGATTTGTTAAGAAACAAAAGTGTATCTGATTATGAATTAGTCCTTAATAAAAAATCCGGAGAAAAAATTGAAACTTCTGCGACCGCACACATTATTTATGATGAGAACAACAGACCCTTTGAAATTGAAGGCGTTTTGCGTGATATCACAGAAAGAAGGAAAGCAACGGAGCAAATAAATATTCAAAAAGCCTATTTCGAGAATCTCTTTGAATTTGCTCCGGATGCAATTGCAGTAGTAGATAATGATGATTATGTTCTTCAAATAAATAATGAATTTACCCATCTTTTCGGATATACAAAAAATGAAGCTCAAGGCAAAAAAATTAATGATTTGGTCGTTCCTGAAGAACTGAAAATGAACGGTCAAAAAGCAACGAAAAGAGTGACAAATGGTGAAACCATCTATTTTGATACTATTCGCCAAACAAAGGAAGGAAGAAAAATTGATGTTTCAATAATCGGAAAACCTATTTTTTATAAAAGAGAACAACTTGCTGTTTATGCCATCTATCGTGATATTTCTACACGTAAAATATCAGAAAAAATTCAAAAAGCAATTTATAATATTTCACATGCTGCAAATACAACCGTTAATTTACAAAAACTAATCGAAAAAATACGATACTTTCTTGGCACAGTGCTCGATACAACCAATTTTTACATTGCCTTATACGATGAAGAGAACGATTTGCTTACTCTCCCATTTATGGCAGATGAAAAGGATGAGGCTACTTCTTTCCCTGCAGAGCAGACAATTACAGGGTATGTCATTAAAACCGGGAAACCGCTCTTAGCCACGAAAAGAGATATTGAAGATTTGACAAAAGCCGGAAAAACAACTATTGTCGGCTCATTAGCCGAAGTCTGGCTGGGAGTTCCTCTAAAAATAGAAGAAAAAACAATCGGAGTTATTGCTGTTCAAAGTTATACTGATAAAAATCTTTATTCTAAGAAGGACCTGGAATTATTTGAATTCGTGTCGAGAGAGATTGCAGTAGCTATCGAGCGTCAGCATGTCATGGAAAATCTCAAGAAAACAAATTCAGAATTGATCAGTTTGAAAACAACTCTTGAAAAGAGAGTTCGCTATTCAGTAAAAGAATTAAGACAAAAAGATCATATTCTCATTCAGCAATCACGTCAGGCATCAATGGGTGAAATGATCGGTAATATCGCTCATCAGTGGCGTCAACCGCTCGCAGCGGTGGCTGCGATAATCCAAAATTATGAAGATGCTTATGAGGAAGGTACTCTCGATATGGATTATATCGATAAACACACAGATTTGATAATGGATATTCTCACTCAGATGTCCAGAACCATAGATGATTTCCGTTATTTCTTCAGACCAAATAAAATGAAATCCAATTTTAATGTTAAGAGTGTTGTACTGAAGACATTGAAATTCCTGGAAAGCAGCTTTAAATTTAATAACATTAATTTAACTTTGGATATGGCAGAAGATTGTGAACTTGAAGGATTTCCAAATGAATATTCCCAGGTTATTCTGGTGATTCTTACAAATTCAAAAGATGCACTTTTGGAACGTGAAATAAAAGATAAAAAAATTGAAATCTCTTTAGGAAAATATGATAACAAAACCGTTCTGAAGATTTTCGATAATGCTGGTGGAATCAAAAACGATGTGTTACCAAAAATTTTTGACCCGTATTTTACCACCAAAGAACAGGGTAAAGGAACTGGAGTAGGTTTGTATATGTCTAAAACCATTGTAGAAAAAAATATGAGCGGTAAGTTGACTTGTAAAAATATTGCTGAAGGCGCAGAATTTAAGGTTGTTATTTAGTGGGTGCGTACGACAAGACTTGAGTTAAGAGGAGCGAAGCGAAACTTGACTTAAGGATTGAAGTGCTGCCGTGTCGTTCTTAACTCAACGCTGCGCTGTTAAGTCAAGTCCGACCAAGGCTTAAGGATTGATCAAAAGACAAGACGTCGTGAAAGGCGAGGTGCGG
>JAUWNO010000034.1 GCA_030612605.1 Armatimonadota bacterium | reverse complement strand
AGTTTTTTCCCGATGTATTGTTTTGCTACCAATTCGCAAGCATTATCATCAAATACAATAACAATATCAGGTTTGAATTGATTAATTTTTTCAATTGCTTTTTCAGAAATTTCAGTTTTCCATTCCAGACTTGTCTTTCTTTTTGTATCCAGATAGAATTTTTCAATTTTGTATTTACTATTTTGGATAATCGTTTCATCCTCTTGATTATAAACTTTATCCGCGAGAATATCTTCCACACCTTTTGTTTGTTCCTTTACCCACGAATATTCCGGATGATAACTAAAAATGAGTAAAACTTTTTTTGGAACTTTGCCGCATCCTGAAAAAATTATAAATACAAAAATACTTAAACTAAAAATATATTTTCTCACTTCTCCCCCTTTTGTTTAACAATATTTTTTAAGGCCAGATTTCGATTTGTTTGCTCATTGGAAGATAAAATGAAGAATCCGGTCCATACCATTTATTGTAGATATTCAAGTATGTTCCGTCAATCCAGATATCCTGAATGGCAAAGTTAACTGCATCCCGCCAATCACTGTCATTTTCCGGCAAACCCATTCCGTAGGGTTCGTTACTGAGGAAATCACCAACCAGTTCATATTTTCCAGGTTCAAGAGCTGAATACCCAATAAGAATTGAACTATCATTTAGCCAGCCGTCAACTTCATCATTTTTAAGAAGCTCATAACACTCTGTAACTCTTCTTGCTAATATGTATTGTTCAGGTTTCTGAACTCCAATTTTTGTTAAAATTTCGACAGCCTTCATTTCTGCTGTTGTTCCTTTTTCCACAGTAATCAACTTTCCTGCGAAATCATCCAGCTTCTCGAATTTACCTTTCTTTGCCAGGATCTTCTGACCATCACAAAAATAGGTGATGGAAAAGTCGATGAAATCATCCCGCTTTTTGGTGTGAGTCATATTGGAAATGCTTAAATCTACCTTTCCGGAAACTACAAAAGAAATTCGAGTTTCATTATCTACTTTCACACGTTCAATCTTCAGTTCTTTTCCAACATATTTTTTAAGATGTTCCACAAGAGCTTCAGCCATATCTACCTCAAACCCAACCCACTGATTCTCTTCATTGATAAAAGCTGATGGGATAATATCATTTTCGAGTCCAATTCTTACAATCCCACTTTCTTGAACTTTTTCAAAAACCTCTCCTGCCCAACAAATCGAGCTAAAGAATACAAAAAAACAAATAAACAGCAATCCTCTAAACCTAACACGCACTTTCCCTCCTCTGATTTTTTTATCTTTCTTTTTAAGATTCATATAATTGAAATAAAATTGATAATTTTAGGGATTTAAAATCCAAATTTATGCAAAATAATTTTCTCTTCATCTTTTTCCTAAGTAAAAATTGTGGGCTAATTTTTCAGAACTATAAAAGAAGTCCTGAAAAACATTTTTTAAATTCTGCATTTATGAATGTTTGTCAATATAAAAATGTACGCTCGTTCTTCCAACCTTGAAAATGGTTACACCCAGAGGATAAGTCCGAAACGGAGTTTCTCGATTCATCGTGTTACTAAAGAGACTTTAGTAACAAACAAAACCGTTGAAAAGGTTCAACAAGAAGTAAAACTTTTAAACCTTTTCAAGGTAATAGAGAAATGTTCCAAATCTTTTGTTTGACAGAAATGTGCGATGAATTATTTTATTTTTGTCTTTATTGAGGGCAAATTATGAAAAAAAAATATTTTATCTTTGTATTCTTTATCTTTATTCTTTTCAGTTGTACCATAAAAAAACACATCGCCATTGATTATGACCTGAATCCCAGGCTAAAACAATTGGATAAATTCGTGAATCTGGATAAAGGACTTTTGCAAGGTCAGATTCGGGATTTTGTAGCTGACAAATTAATATTAATGAAAAAATTCAGAATCACTGCAGTAGCTGATTCTGCTTTTTTGGACTGGATAGAATTTTACCATTTCGATAAAAACAGATTGGTTTCTGCCGGTTTGGAATACTCCCTCGATAAATTCCCCAGGGATTACACTATCGATGATTATGTTGAACTGGATTATATTTATAAAAAAAGCAAAGGTGAATTAACGAGTTATTATGGCAGACCCAAAGTAATACCATTTTCATATTATTATCGCTTTTTTGGAGATATTGAAACAGAATATTACGATATGAGCGGTGTAATGAAATCAAAAATTCCTCACAAAGTTCCTGCCGAATATTTTTCGAGTAGAGAACTCAGAAGAAGAGGTGTAAAAAAAATTACCGTAAAAATTATCAGTGGTTTTACAGAATCTTTTGTAAGGATCGAATTTATTTACAGATAACAAAAAGAGAGGAGAAATCTCCCCTCTCTTTTCAACCCAATATTCAGGAATTACAATTTTTTAAGGCACATCATAAATATAATCATCGTCTCTATAACCAGAACTGGTATTAGAATACCAATCCTGATAGTCTTCTCCATCACTGATCGCCCATTCTGCGAAATGAAGAAATGCTGATGTGATCTGAGCTTTCTCAATTGGATAATCACAAGTTTCAGCAATATGAAAAGCCCATGGCAGATAATTCGCTGTTCTATACCAGAGACCAACTCCATAAGCTCCATCTTCATTCGGATCATCCGGATCACTGATATCATCTCCTGTTCCGAACAAACTTACATCTGCTAAATCTGTTGGTGGATAATCCGGCAAATGTATCTCGAGATTTCTATTGTAATTTGTAAAGATGAACGGATTATAGGGTGGAAACAACCAGGGATAATCATCACTACTTGAACTTTCAGCAATTGGAATGGTCACTGTAAATGTTACCGGAGTAATATAGGGATCAATGGGATCGGTATTTATAAAACCAGTTTCAGGAATGCTGCTATCAATATTTCTAATATTGTCTGTTAAAATGATGGTTCTGTTATCAGCTTCGACATATGCATTAACATCGGAATTATAAGTAGTAATACCACCATCCACTGTTATATGTTCGGGAAATTGAAAGGCGAAACCATTTGTATAACTTGCTCCGGATGCCCGGAAAGTAAATTTCGTGCTGTCTCGCACAAAAGTACCAGATGCAGTTCCAATTCGAACAGTATGGTAATCAATAATTAAATCATTGATATCATAATCACCCTCGAAGGGCCAGTAATCTTCCCAAGCTAATGTTCCGTCATAGTATTCATTATAAGTACAATCTCCTCCTAGCCAGGCAAAAGGAAACATAAATTGACCAGTATTACCACCTGCTTTAGCATAGATCTCCATTGATATCATTGCTAAAACGAAATTAGTGGGAATGATATAAATAAATGTATCTTCTTCTCCATTATTGGGTCCATTTGACATTGTTTCAAACTTGATTGAATAAAAAGGATTATTTGTAGGATTTTCAACTGTATAAGTTCCAATTACTCCATAATATGTAACACCATCATCAGGTTCTGATGGGACAACACCAGATGGTAATCCACAAGCAACATAACTAAGTTCATGAGAATCATTATTTTGTACTTTTATAGTGATTGATGTTGTACCATTGCAATTATTTACCACATTGTATAATGTGAAATCAAAGACACCGTAAGTTCCATAAACCGGAGTAAAATCTCTCAAACCGTCCCTTGCAGTTCCTGTGGGAATATGAAGTGGGTTATAGACAAACGATTCTTCAATCACTCCTTCATCAGCTCCCGTAATGCCTATTGATAATTCTTGGGCAGGTAAACCATCTGAAGTTTTTAAATAAATTTCGCGGTAATAGCTTGGAATTGGAATCGCTTTCTCATATTCTCCATCCGCGTTTGTCAAAGCAGATAAAATAATATCTGCATCATATACATCTGGATTTTGCTTGTAAAGCCGGAAATAAACAGACGGCTCATTTTCTTGTTCGACATTTAAAGAAGTCAGATTAATAGTTACAAGGCGATTAGTACTGAAAGTAAAATCAGGACTAACAATCAATTCGTCCATATTAATCACTTCATGTTCGAATTCTGTACTTTGACAACTGATAAGAATAATCAAAGAAATAACGAGAAGAAAAATGACTAAAAAATAATATTTTCTTTTTTTCATTGTTTCCTCCTGAAAACATTTTTTAAAATCTTTTTCTATTTATAGAAGCATATTTTATTCCACTTGACTTAACTATTTCTAAAATAAAGAAATAAAAAGTCAAGACAAATTTTTCTTTTGAAACATTGTCCGATTTCGGTTATCTAAAATTTTTCAACAACAAGTAAAAAGATTTAATTCAAGGCTGAACTCATATATCATATAAAATCTTATCCAATAACCAATAACGTACTTTATGTCCGATTTTGGACTTATAAATTATATTTCTTGATCCTCCTATCTAAAGATTGCCGGGTGATATGCAATAATTTTGCTGTATTTGTTTTATTGAATTCCATCTTTTTTAAAGCTTTAAGAACCAGGTTTTTCTCTGCGAATTTCAAATCAAAAGTTTCTTCTTCACTGACTTCGTCACATTCTAAATCTTTATCATTAATACCGATAAGAGGAAGACCATGCTTCAATTTTAATGTGTCACCTTCTGTTAAAATCACAGCTCGTTCAACAATATTTCTAAGTTCTCTCACATTTCCTGGAAAATCATAATGCATTAAACTTTTTATGAATTTTTTATCAACATGAGTAATATTTTTTTTCATTTTCTCAGAATAGAATTTCACAAAATAATCCAGGATTGCCGGAATATCTTCTTTTCTCTCTCTTAATGGAGGAATATGTATCATAAAAGAATTCAGCCGGTGATATAGATCTAACCTGAATTTATTCTCATCTTGCATTTTATCGATGTCCTGATTTGTAGAAGCAATGATCCTGACATCCACATAAATTTGTCTGGGCGAACCTATTCTGCTTATTTTTTTTTCTTCCAGAACCCTGAGAAGTTTTGTTTGCAGGTTCAGATGCATATCGCCAATTTCATCTAAGAATAATGTGCCTTTATTGGCAATTTCAAACCAGCCTGCTTTGTTTTCTACAGCTCCTGTAAAAGAGCCTTTTGTATGACCAAAAAACTCACTTTCAAATAAAGACTCAGGAATTGCAGAACAATTTACAGGATAGAAAATATTATTCTTACGAGAACTTAAATAATGAATTCCACGAGCAACCAATTCCTTTCCGGTTCCGCTTTCTCCGGTTATTAAAATCGAAGTACTGTCCGATTTAGCGACTTTAGACATTAAATCAATTACCGATTTTATTTCAGGACTTTTAGCAATGATCCTGTGTCCAATCCGATTTTGCAATTCAACAGAAATGACAGAATAACTTAATTCTGCTTCTTTCAGTTTTTTCTGTAGAATAATAAACCTTTTTGTTCTCTCGATTGCACTTTTGATTTCCAGCAATCTGAAAGGTTTCGTGAAAAATTCCGAAGCTCCCAACCGCATCGCATTAATTACACTGTTCATATCACCATGTCCTGTAATCATGATAACTTCGATTTCCGAGTATGATGATTTGATTTTTTCCAAAACAGTCAATCCATCCATTTCCGGAAGCCTGATATCAACAATGGCAACATCGATTTCTTGTTTTTTCAGAATTGAAAATGCTTCGGAAGGTAAACTTGCTTTAAATACCACAAATCCGTTTTCAGTAAGAAATTCACTGATTTCTTCTCTAAAACTTTTCTCATCGTCTAAAATTAAAACTTGTAATTTTGTCATTTAACCTCCGCATTATGAGGTAAACTCGGGAAGAATTATTCTCATAATTGTGAAATTATTCAGTTTGCTTTTCACTTCGATTTCACCCTGCATTTCTTTGATGATACCATAGGTAATGGAAAGCCCGAGTCCAGTACCTTCTTTTGCTTCTTTGGTTGTATAAAACGGGTCAAAAATATTATTTATCCCATCCTCAGAAATACCGATTCCATTATCTTCAATCTCGATAATAATTTTATTTTCCTGGGAAAAACTTCTAATTTTTATTTTTTTTTGATAACCTTCCGTTTCTGAAGTTTCCAGTTTTTTCTCAACTGCAAATTTCGCATTTGAGAGTAGATTCAAAATTACCTGTTCGAATTTATACTTATGCAGTTTCGAAAATCCGATATTCTGTTCCAGATTCAAATGAATTTCCACTTCCTGATTTTGATATTGAGTCTGAACTATTAAAAGTGCATTCTTAATTACTTCATTCACATTTACTTTTTCCAGGATCACTTTCTGCTGGTCTCGGGAAAAAATTCTTACGTGATCAATAATATGTCGTATTCTGGCTATATTTTCAAAGAGAGAATCACATTTTCTTTTTAGATATTCATCTGTCAGTTTATCCTGAGAAAGTTTGAATAAAATATTGTCCAAACCCATAGAAATCCCACCCAAAGGCTGATTGATTTCATGAGCAATTCCTGCTGCTAATTTTCCCAGAGATTCAAGTTTAGATTTTTGAATGAGTAACTGATGTTGTTGTTCGAGCTTTTTCAGCTCTTCTTTTACACGTTGTTCGAGATGTATGTTCAAGTCTTTTAATTCATTCTCCGCCTTTTTTATCTCAGTGATGTCCCTCACAACCAAGCCTAACATAAATCCTTTGTCGGTCTTTATTGAAAATATCGATACCTGTGTAAACGCAGTTGTACCATCCGGTTTGAGGATTTTCTGATCGATTACTCTATTCAAAAAAGATGAAATACCAGTTTTCAAGATCCCTTGTGTTTTTGATATTACTGTTTCTTGCTTTTCTAACTGATATGTTTTTTCTTCAGAAATTTGAAAATAAATCTCCCATATAAAAGAACCGAAAACATTTTCAGGTTGAAGACCTGTAATTCTTGTCATGCTGATATTCCACTCAATGATTTTACCTGTTTCATCCACCAAGGCAATTCCATCGCTGGAAAAACCAATAAAACTACGGAATTTTTCTTCACTGGCTGCAAGATATTCCTGAATTTTAATAATCGTGTTTTTTAGTTTTTCTAAATTTTTTGTACGTTCTTGTAATTTTGATAGTTCCTCTAATAACTGCTTTTTTGATTTTTCGTTATTATTCTTCATTACGTTTTCCAAGAAATGAGATATTTTTATGCTCGTTACGAAATTGTCCAGCACCTATTTGCTTTCTTCAAAATAATTTTTCCAAATAGGTGCGGGATAATGCATAAGTAGCGGAAACTCTGTTTCCTTTCTATATGTCCGAAACGAATTTTCTCGACTCATTGTGTTACTAAAGAGACTTTAGTAACAAACAAAATCTCCTGTGAAGTCAGTATAAAAACGCTTAAATACGTCAAGCTTTTTGATTTTTTACAACGAGTTAATAACCTTGAAAAGATTCAAAAGGAAGAAAACCTCTTAAGCTTTTTCAAGGTTTGTATATGATTGCATTATATTGTATTTTTCGTGTTCATTTGCCTGCCCCGTAAGGAGGAACAACCCCAGTTGGATAAAAAAAATCCAACGGGGTAAACTGTATCGGGGTGTTATTCGTGGCTGAATAAATTTGAAATCCAAAATAAAATAATTGACTGATTAGAAAGTAATTCTGCAAATGATTTTATGAAATTCTGGAGTGAAAAATGAGCGAAATAGATATGACAGTTTTAAAGAAAAAGTGTAGATCCTTTAACGGAATAGCATTATTTTTTGTTATTGTTTTCTGGGCAATAATCTGTTTTTTATGTTACTTATACTTTTTTTCGAAATCTGAAAATATTAATTTCTGGGAATTTACAGAACTTTATAATAGGTTTTTTAATCCTAATAAAGATTTAATGATAATTTGCAGCGCATTGTTTATTCTGGGTTCTTTTGTAATAATTATTACGATTTCTATCTTAACAATTCCTCTTAAAAAAAAGTATAAAAAACTTTTGACTGTTTTAGAAGAAAGTAAATTGCAATTACATAAATTCTTAGATAAAATTCCTATCAGTGTTTCTATTATTAATGAAAAAGGAGCATTCGAATATATTAATCGGTCATATTCACAATTATTTAAATTTCCTCCAGCAGAACTTATCGGGAAAAGTTTTATTATGACGATTCCAGAAGACCAGCGCGATACTTTCCTGCAAAAACACATAGAATTCATGAACGGCAAAATCAAGGAACGCGGTGAATGGAAGATGCAGACAAAGAACGAGGAAATATTGACTTTGTGGGTGGAATCGATAATCATAAAAGGAAGTAATGATAAAAATAAGAAATTAACTTTTCTTCATGACATTACCCAAAGAAAATTGATCGAAGAATATTTCATGGAGAGCGAAGCAAAATTCAGGAACTTCATCAATTTCTCTGAGGATGGAATTGCACTGGCAGATGAAACCGGTAAAATAATTGAATGGAACAGAGGAATGAGTGTTATTACCGGAATAAATGCATCTGATGCGATAGACAACCAAATTGAAGAAATCAAATTTGAAGATAAAAAGGGAGAATTACTAACACCTGAAATTTTTAAAAGCGACCAAATTCAAAAAATCAAAAACGAAGACGATATGAAAAATCCGGAGGAAGAACTTACAATAGTTAAACCGGACAAAACCGAAGTAATAATTCAAATCTCTCTTTTCCCGATCATCGCAGACAAAGGTTGTAGATTTGGCATAATAATCCGTGATATTACTAAACAGGAATTGTATGAAGCGGAACTGAGAAAAACAGAGAAACTGGAATCTATCGGTATTTTAGCTGGTGGAATCGCTCATGATTTCAACAACTTTTTAACTGCGATTGTTTATAGTATCGGTTTTGCCAAGCTCAATTCGAAATCCGATACAAAAGTTTTCCAGGTTTTAACTGATGCGGAAAAGGCGATTTTTCAGGCTAAAAATCTAACCAGACATCTGCTTACTTTTTCCGAAGGTGGAGCACCTGTAAAAAAAATAACTTCAGTTCATGATTTGATAAAGGATGCGGTAAATTTTTCATTGATGGGTTCGAACGTCAAATGTGAATATTCAATTCAGGAAAAGCTCTGGAATGCTATAATCGATGAAGGTCAAATCAATCAGGTCATCAACAATTTTGTGTTCAATGCAAAAGATGCAATGTCTGATGGAGGGATATTAAAAGTTATTGCAGAAAACAGCCTAATCGACGAGAATTATGACTTTCCGATCAAAAAAGGTAATTATATAAAAATCTCCATCAAAGATGAAGGCATCGGCATTCCTGAAGATATTCTTGAAAAAATATATGACCCCTTTTTCACTACTAAAGAAAAGGGAACAGGTCTGGGTTTAGCATCCACTTATTCGATAATCAAGAAACACGATGGTTATATCACTGTGGATTCAAAGATAAATGTGGGAACTGAATTCAGTATTTATCTGCCGGCTTCTCTGGAAAAAATTGCTCCCCAAAAAGAAACAAAGGAAACGAAAGAAAAACAATTTGCCGGTAAAGAAAAAATATTGCTGATGGATGACGATGAAATCATCTTAGATTTAGCTGCTGAAACCTTGTCATTATTCGGTTATACCGTGGAATGTGCAAAAGACGGAAAGGAAGCAATAGAGAAATACAAAATTGCTAAGGACGCTGGTAAAGTTTTTGACTTTGTAATTATGGATTTAACTATTCCGGGTGGAATGGGTGGAAAAGAAGCAATTCAGGAATTATTGAAAATTGATCCTGAGGTTTGTGCAATTGTTTCCAGCGGATATTCAAACGATACAACAATGGCAAATTATAAAGAATTCGGATTTAAAGGTGTAATTGCTAAACCTTATAAGATTGAAGAGCTTATTGATTTATTTCAGAATCTTCTGACAAAAAATAAAGGGAACCAAGACTTTACGGATGGATGATCTACTCTTGCCAGAATCCGCAAGGTTTATTGCATTCCCAATCAGGGCAGCCTGTGTGAAAACGGATTTCTTTATGTTATAACGACCCCCATCCCTAACCCTTCCCCCTATCGAAGGGGAAGGGAACTGCCTGCGGCAAAAAGAGATAGATTCTCCCCCTAAATAGGGGGAGTTAGAGGGTGTTAAAAAATATCGTGCTTTTCATCTGTTTTCACACAGCCTGAGGGGATTGGGAATGATGAAAAAAAATAAAATTTGCTAAAAGGTTTTATGATGAAAAAAACGAAAATCGGTTTAGAGAAAAGAACCTTTATCTTATTCTTTGTAATCACACTTTTAGTGATTTTTATCTTGATCTTCTTTGCTGCACAATTGGCTAAATACGGAATAAAAATTAATGAGAATTCACGCATTTCAGATATGGTTTCCGAAGTTAAAGTAGCTCACAATAACCTGGAAACAAATTCCAAAATATACCTTGAAGAAATTGCCTTGAACTCACAGGTTATAAAAGCAATTGAACAAAAAGAGAGCTTGAATTTTATTTCAGATTTAGATGCTGTAATATCCGACTCAAAATCACGTCATATAAGCATTTATGATAAACAGCAAAATCTTATTTTCGGTGATAGTTGGGAACTAATCGAAAGATATATTCCGAATATTTTTTCAGAAGTCAGAATGAGTGTTCCTGGAAATTTCCTGACAAATTTCGGGAAAAAAATATATCAAATAACGTACTCGTCATTATATTCAGATTCATCCAAAGATGATTTTCTGGGTATTATTCTAAGCGTTGAACTTATTGAAATTACCAAATTCAATCTTAAGAATAACAACAATGTTTTCCTGTTTCCGTATCCTTTTGATTTAAGCAGCTTTAAATATCGTGAACCACTTTCAAATTTTTACTCTTCTTTAGACAATAAAATACAACAAATGGTTTCAGAAAATAAAACTGAATCGATTTACCGACATAATACAGAATGGGCTTTCAGCGTAAATATCTATCATGATATAACTTTGAAACCGAGTGCAATTTACATTACCACTTTTTATAGAAACATCAATCAATTTGTTCAAAAAAGTCTTTTGTTTTTCACTCTAATTATTATTGCCAGCTCACTTGTGATAACCAGTCTATTGGGAACATGGTTCAGTAAAACCATTTTAGCTCCGGTAAAAAGCATCAGCGACAGTATGAAACAAATCGAAAAAAATCCTTCAATCATAGAACCAATGGAAAAAAGATATAGCGGTGTTTTGAATGATATGGTGGAAACTTTCAACTCTATGAATAAATCTTTAACAGAATACAGCCGTTATCTCAAAGAATATAAAATCATTACTGACAATCTCAATACCGGTATTTTCTGGTTGGATTCCGAATTTCAAATTATTGTTTGCAATCCGAGTCTGGTTAGAATTTTCGAGCAAGATAACGAAAAACAGATTATTGGAAAAGACATAAATGATTTTTTACAATTGA
>JAUWNO010000410.1 GCA_030612605.1 Armatimonadota bacterium | reverse complement strand
TTCCTGTTCTTCATATTTACCTCGCTTTTCACAAATTTGGTAAAACCTCTCTGGGATTGATCGCTTTTCCTTTTACTCTGTATTCAAAGTGCAGATGAGGACCCGATGTTGTGCCCGTTTCCCCAATTGTGGCAATCGGTTGACCTTGCTTTACCTTCTCACCCAATCTAACCAGGTTCGTCTCATTATGGGCATAAATCGTCATCACATAACCTTTATGCTCCAAAATAATAACATTGCCGTAACCCCTTTGTGTACCTGCAAAAGCGACTGTTCCATTAAGAACTGCATAAACAGGTTCACCAATTGAAGCAGCAATATCAATGCCTTTGTGCACCATCCCATTTCTATTGCCAAATTCGGATGTCACTATCCCTTGCACAGGTATAATTAATTCGCCTTTTTTGTAGGATTTTACCCAGATATCTTTACGGATATCAGGTATTTTCTCTTTGACTTTCTCCTTTATTGGAGGTTTCTTTTCAATCTTCTCTTCAATCTCTTTTGAAACAAATACATTATGGTCGGATTCGAGCCATAATTTTTGTCCAAAATGAAGCTTGAAAGTCTTCAGATCATTAAACTCCAGAATCTGCATAACTTCAAGGTTGTACATCTTGGCAATGCGATGGATCGATTCGTTTTTTCTAACTGTATGAATTTTACTTTCCGGAATAGAACGAATAGTTACAAATTCGCTTTTTCTTATAGGTCTGGGAAATAAATGAATTTTCTGACCTGCAAAAATGCGATCTGATTTTAAATTATTATATAATTTCAGATTTTCTTTTGATATGTTATATTTACGGCTGATATTAGATAAATCCTCATTTTTTTGAACAATGTGATATTCTTTTGACGGTGTATAATAAATGGGATTACTCGATAAAACACAACCTGCAATAAAAAAAGAAAAGGCAATTAAAAAATAATAGGTAATAATCGGTTTCGTTTTTTTTTTATAAAATGCGATCTTCATCTGATATTTCTTACTTATGCACATCACCCTTAATATTCAACAGTAAATTCTTCATATTCTTTTGTAGAACTCAATTCATTAACTTGAATATCGGAAACATGAGACATCATTGGTCCTTTGCGAAGCTCTCCAATAAACTTCTTTGTATTTTCACCAATAGAGATCACCTTAACTCTTCCATCCATAAGGTTTTGAACATAACCTTTTATACCATATGCTTTGGCTTGATAATAAACAAAATAACGGTATCCCACGCCTTGAACTCTTCCTGAAATATTGATTTCATACTTTTTCATTTTAATTCTCTGTTTCACAATAAATATCTGAGTGGCTTATTGTCAAATTTATTTTCTTTTTAACATCCCAGAATTATGCCTATTTTGTTACTATCAAAGAAATTAGGTGTTTCTCTCAATTTGAAAAAATTAAACTCATGTTTGGATAGATTACTTTTTCTTTTTCCTATTTCCCTTTCTCTTGATCAAGTGAGTTTAATGGTTTTCAAATTCATAGGTTCGGAATTGATAAAAATCAAAATGATTATAATTAATATTTCTATTCGTATTATTTTAAATTTTCTGAAGGTTATTTTCTTTTTTACTGAAGCTTTATTAGTTTCACGTGAAACGCAAGCACGTGATTTATTTTTTATCTATAAAAATCAAAAAAACGACAAAGACAGTTAGAATTTATGACAAAACTGAATTGTTCATCCAGAACAAGATAGCGATCTATTTCAATCCGAAACAGAACATTTTTAAAAGATTCAAACATTAAAAAATGAAATCTAATATTTCTTATTTCTTACCAATGAATATCTTCTAACTTCTTGCATTGCAATTAATTGGGTGTCTTTTGGTGCGATCTGGATCACTCAATATTACTGCTATCTCTGAACTCTATTCAAAATTACTTATATCCTTTGAATTTGCCTTAAAGCTTAATTGGTCTTGACACCTGATTCTCCTTTAGAAATTTGAAGATGATGTTTCAGGAGCAACTATGTCAAAACAAGTTTTTGAAGATTTTTTAAGAAAACACATCGATCAAAAAGATTTTGAAAGAGTTATCCACACATTTGAGGAATACTTGGAAGCGTTAAAACATGAAAATACAAAAGTAAATTTAGTTTCACGTGAAACGCCAGCACGTGATTATTGGAGCAAACATTTTTTAGATTCAATTTTATTAATTAGTTTTTTAAATTTTTCAAAAAAAATAATTCTCGACTTTGGAACTGGTGGTGGATTACCCGGAATACCGCTTAAAATCATATTCCCGGACGCTTCTGTATACCTGCTCGATTCACGCCAAAAAAAAGTTAGTGCTATTAGAAATATTATCAAAAAGCTTGACTTAAAAAGGTGTTTCACGATTGTTTCACGGTTGGAAGACCTGCAAGATAACTGGGCAGACACATTTGACATTATTGTTTGCCGTGCTGTTAAGATTCTTCCCGAATACAAAAACAAAATGTTTCAGCTTCTAAAAGATGGCGGAAGAATCTATCTGTATAAGAGTAAGAAGTTAGA
>JAUWNO010000447.1 GCA_030612605.1 Armatimonadota bacterium | reverse complement strand
GATAGTTCTATTAAGATGAAAACAAAAATCTATAACATCGGAATGTTCAGTTTGCTGATCTTCCGATTGTACGGGCAAGAACTTCTCTACATTCCGAAGATTCGACAAGTCGAAACATTCGGAAGTTGGAAATTGTTTTCAGAGGAGTTCATTTAAACCCGATCGAGTTTTAAAATCAGAATTAGCAGGAGAAAGTGAGATATTTTACTTCAGCAATAAACATTTCTTAATTTCAGAAATATTTTTTGTCTGCATTTTGTAGAAATAGATACCGGATGAAACAGACTGATTTGATTCATTCTTTCCATTCCAGGTAATCGAATGCTCCCCAGCTATTTTAGTTTCATCGATTAACGTGTTTATCAATTGTCCTTTGATGTTAAAAATGGATATTTTCACTTTTTCTTCAGTAGGTATTGTGTACTTTATCGTAGTGGAAGGATTGAATGGATTGGGATACATTTTTAATGAGTGTTTCAATGTTAGAAGATCATTATCCGAACTGGCCGAAAAGCCTAATTCTCCATCTAACTGAATATTTTGAGCATAAAGTTTTCCGGGCCAAAATAAATCCGGACGATCATCAATCCAGACATTTACCCATTGGTTATTAGCAAAATCACAAACATCCATGGATATTTTCCAACCCGGGTAAGAAGACATAACAATTTTCTCTTCATCCCAGACAAATTGACCGGCTTCATCTATTCGGGAAGCAAATATTTCAGTGCTGATTAAAGTATCTGGTGGGGAAATATAGAGGGAATCTTTTTGATAAATAATCACAATATCATTTTCTGAACTCAATTCTGCAATGATGTGACTATATTGTAAAGTGGGATCAGCAGATAATGGTTCGACTACCAGACCGTTATCACCCCACATTCTCTGTCCGGAACTCGATAATTTTTGAGCCGACACTCCACATTGATCAGGATCAAGATATTCCATCCAAAAAACATATAATTCATCAGAATTTGAAGTATATTCGATATCTGCTTCAACTTGTTCCTGCGTGCCGATTAAAGAAGTGATTACGCCGTTTTCTGTCCATAAGATATTACCATCAGCATCGATATGCTGAACATAGGTATGCAAATTCCAACCATCTAAATGACAATCATACCAACTGACAAAAACACCATTATTATTGTCTTTTTCAACAACAGGCAGCACATATAAAGGTAAGCAATTTGCCAGTGTATCAAGATCACAAACAGCAACAATATCGGGCCAGACTTCATTGCCGTCAGCATCGAATTTCTGGGCATAAATATATTTGAAATAGTCCACCCCTCCTATACCAGAACCAACTCTTACCAGTCTGCACCAGACAGCAATAAAATTATCATTTTCAGCAGGCACAAGATATGGCTCACAATAGGTAGAATCGCTGTTTATTAACTCAATTTCATTACCCCAAACAAGCTGTCCGTCTGAAGATACTTTCTGAATAACTACTGAATTATTAAATGTTGAAAATGTTGAGTCATTGAGCACACGAGTCCAGGCAAAGATATGATTTCCCTGGTCAGTAACAATTGTTTTGGGAGAATATTCATCAAATAAATTATCTGATAAAATAACACCATCATTTCCCCAGAGAAAATCTCCGGAAGTTGAAATTCGATAACCGTAAATATTGGTAAATCCTGTTTCTGCCCTGATATCTGCAAAAGTAAGGACAGCAGAATTTTCCTGATCGGTTATCAGGTTATAATCTGAGAACCATGATCTACTATTGTGGTTACTTACAAGTAAACCATCATCATTCCAGAGTTTATTCCCATTTGCATCCAATTTGTGCAAATAGACATTATACCAAACAGGTGGTCCAACCTCAACAAAACTGGAAATGTAGTATGAACCGTCATTGGTATATGCAATCTTTGGTAAAGCTTGTCCTCCAATATCTGTCCCGGCAATAAGAGTATTAACCATGGGGTCATTACTCCATTGAGAAAACAGAACGACAGGAATAAAAATTAGAACCAGATAAATCAATTTTTTGTTTTTCATGAAACCCTCCTTTTTTTGGTTTTTTAATGTGTTAAATAAAAAATCTTAATCACATTTTTTTTTGGAAATTATCCGGTCTTTGTCAAGAAGTTTGTTTATTAGTATCTTATTTCTAATATTCGTGTTTTTTTTGGCAGAAAATCGTTAACACCAATGTTAAATATAAGAATTTTAAATTGTTTGTTTGGCATTTGAATATTGAGATTTATTTGGATTTTGTTTTTTGAGATTTGTA
>JAUWNO010000346.1 GCA_030612605.1 Armatimonadota bacterium | reverse complement strand
GGCTATAATTGCATTGATGGTAGGCGTTATGGGCTTTATTTTAAAGAAAAGAAGGAGATGATAAGATGAAAAAATGGAAAATTGGTGCCTTAATTGGTGGTGGAATTGGATATTTAATTGATAGATACAGGAGGTAATTATGACGAAACCAAAAACAAAAAACTATCTAATTTCAGGTATACTCGCCGGAATACTCTGCGGGATGATCGCAATCTTTATGATTATGAAAGCAAAAACCAGAAACGGGATCCCAAAAGTTAGGCGACATTTTTAGGAGTTGATATGAGAGAGTACATCGCAAACGCATTTGCAGCCTGGTTCATAGGTTTTTTTCCATATTTCGAAATATATGTCGCAGTTCCAGCGGCAATTGCAATGGGGTTAGATTACTTCTCAGCAGTAACATGGTCGGTTTTTGGCAACTACACGCCTGTTATTCTTATACATTTTCTTTATGAACAAATAATCAAAAATGAACGCATCAATAGATGGTTTGCAAAATTGACTTCGGAAAAGTTTAAAAAAATGGTTGATAAATATGGTTCCTGGTTTGTTCTTATTGTAACACCCTGGACAGGAGTCTGGGTGATGACCGTTACCATGAAAGTCTTCAAAATGGATGATAAGAAGCTTCTATTATATTCATTCATAAGCATAACCGCTTACGCTGTGATCATCGCAGTGCTCATAGCTATAGGTATAGAGGTATTCATTGATTAAAAACAAACATTTGAATAGTTTAATTCAATACTAAATTTATGATGAAGATGAAAACCAAAAACAGGAGTCCAAAATTTATAGCTTTGGCTGTTGTATGCCTTTTAATCGGTGTAGGTATTGGCTTGGTTAGTTATCATTATTTTCTTAAACCACAATCAGCAGTTTATGAAGGTCTTACACAAGGCCATACTTCAACCCACTTCCAAATTACAAAAGTAGGACCTACTAAAGAAATGATTGAAAAAATAGTTTTACTTGGAAATGGCAAAAAAGAACCAATTGACCCAGAGAGTGAAGAAGGAATTGGAATAGCAAGTCTGCTCCCTCGCAAACTTCACGAACTGAATTTACAAGCGAAATGTGCTTTTAGCAAAGAAGAAATTCAGGAAATAGAGCAAAAAGATAGAAGCATAAGACTATTTTTCAAAAAGCCAATAGACATTACAATCTCTCACTGGGTCGAACCAGAAGAAGGAGATCATATTTCAGTTGATGAAAGAGGTTATAGAATCTTGGAGAACGTTGAAACTGCTTTGTTTATCTTGGAAGATAATTTAGATGAAGGATTAGAAGCACATGTCTTAGTCGGTCATCTAATTCCTCCCAAAATGGGTTCTGGTCACGAAAAAGAGTGGATAAGTTATAGTTGCTGGGCAATAAATATCAAAGAAGAAGGAGAACCAGAATTAGATAAAAGCTGGATTGCTGAAATTAATTCTATCATTCAAAGACCAAAACCCATTATTTCAGTGAATTCAACAGTATTTGAAGGAGAGAGATGGATGAGATTACTTAATGATGGAAAAGTTATATGTTACAGTGACCATTATTACCCTGATTATAAAGAAATTACGATTAGAGAAGGGCACATTTCAAAGGAGGAGATTGATGCTTTCTTAGAGCTTTTCTCAAATCTTAGTGAATGTAGTGATTACACAGTAAATGTGAGTGAGCAACTTATTGGGAGAGACCATATGGACTGTGTATTTGTTCCTTTTGGAGATGCAAAAATTTCATGCATACCATTGAATAAAACACTAAAATTACGACTGAGACCACCTTCATTTCCAGAACCGGAAACAATTACAATAACCGCAAAAGAAATCTTGAAAAGAATTGATGATTTATACAGAGAGGCTAAAATTACCGAAAGGAAAAAAGAGATTAACCCATACCACGCAAAACCTTTCGCAGTAACTATTGCTTACCATGAAAAAGCTCTTGTTGTTGGCGCTGTGGCTATAATTGCATTGATGGTAGGCGTTATGGGCTTTATTTTAAAGAAAAGAAGGAGATGATAAGATGAAAAAATGGAAAATTGGTGCCTTAATTGGTGTGATATGGGGTTTATCAAGCCTTATTACACTTTCTGGTGGAGATTTTTGGTTAAATCCTCTGATAAGATATACTTTTGGTTTGCCGACCACTCTTGCATTCGGGAGTGTGGATTGGCTTAATGCTCTAACACACGGGTTTACTATAGCAGTTAGTCATATCATACTTTTCTTGTTAGCATCCCTCGTCGGTGCTTTAATCGGGGCAGGAATCGGATATTTAATTGATAAATACAAGAGATAATTATGATGAATAAATGGAAAATCGGACCGATATTTAATATCTGTGTAGGCATTGTTAGTCTGGGATCTCTTATAGGGGTCATTATTACATCGATGTTATGGCGATTTGGATTCTATGAGGTGGGTCGTTTTGGCGAGACATTAATAAGATTACCTATGACTAATATACTTCTTGAATACGACCACGTTATGGAAAATTTAGCACTTCTCTGGTTTATATCACTGGTAATAATGACCATAATTGTGATTCGTGATAGTGTAAAAACGAGAAAAATATTTAACATGTATGTAGGCATTGCTGGATTGGTTTCTGCCGCAATGATTGTCTTTATGCTTATCTTTGCACCTGCAATTAGGGCTTTTCAAGATTACATCGGATATTATCTTGGCAATGTCCTGCTTATCCTAATCTTGTTTGGTTTGTGTTCAGCGATAGCAATGTCTGTAATCGTGATTCGTGATAGTGTCAGTGTAAATAAATGGGAAATCACAGTGGGGATAACATTGGCGATATCAGCATTCGTGATCGGTATTTTGATATGTAATTATTTGATGAGATGGTGGATATAGCACAGTTTTGTGCTGCATCTTCGTGGTAGTCTGTTAAGGAGGAAGTGATTACAATGAAGAAATGGAAATTCGGTGCAGTAATCGGAGCAATTATAGGGGCAGTTTATACTGTGTCATGCACCTTCTTCTCAATCCTTTTCACTGATGCTGGTATGGAGAGCAGTTTTGATACATCTTTAGCACCGATATTGTGTGAAGCGCTTTCAGCGCCTGCGG
>JAUWNO010000211.1 GCA_030612605.1 Armatimonadota bacterium | reverse complement strand
CATTAACAAAGTGCTGGATCCGTTCTATACAACAAGAACGACACGAAAAGTGGGTATGGGACTTTCTCTTTTGGCACAAGCAGCGAGAGAGAGCAATGGAGATTTTAAGATAAATTCTAAGGTTGGTGAAGGAACGGATGTTAAGGCTACTTTTCAATATAGTCATATCGACCGTAAACCCATTGGGAATATGAATGATACAATTGTGACCTTAATTATTTCTCATCCTGAAATAAATTTTATTTATGAATATCAAGATGAAGAGGGAAATTATATTCTGGATTCAAAGGAAATACTGAGATGAAATTCCAAATTACAAAATACAAATATCAAATAAATCGCAATGATCAAAATTACAAATTCAAAACAGATCAAAGCATTAATATGAAAACTCAAATTACAAATAATAAATTACAAATAAAAAACAATGATCAAAATTACAAATTCAAAACAAATCGAAGCTTTAGCTCGTTTGTTATTTCATCATTGTTATTTGTGATTTATTTGTTTTTTGGGATTTGTTGTTTGTGATTTTTTGAGGATCGCTATGGATAAAGTAAAGAATACAAAAAAAGTTTATGATTTAGAAGAAAGGACTTTCATTTTTGCAAAAAATGTAAGACTTTTTGTAAAAACTTTATCCCAAACTATTGCAAATATAGAAGACGGAAAACAGGTAATCCGAGCTTCAGGTTCTGTAGGAGCAAATTATAGAGAAGCAAATGAAGCTTTGAGTAAAAAAGATTTTGTGATGAGAATAAAGATAAGCCGTAAAGAGGCAAAAGAAAGCAGTTATTGGCTTAGATTGATTAATGAAACAAACGATTTAGAAAATGCTAATGATGCTTTGTATTTGATTCAAGAAGCAAATGAGTTGAAAAAGATATTTTCAGCAATTTTGGAGAAATCAAAATGAGAAAATTCCAAATTCAAAAAAATCAGAGCATTAGCTCGTTTGTTATTTCGTCATTTGTATTTGGAATTTATTTGCTTTTTAGGATTTGTTGTTTGTGATTTCATTATTATTTGTATTTGTGATTTATTTGTTATTTGGGATTTGTTATTTGTAATTTTAAAAAAAGGGTATAAATATGGTAAATTTAATTATTAATGGAAAAAAGATAGAAGCTGAAGAAGGTTCTACTGTTCTTCAGGCAGCAGAAAAAAATGGTTTTAAGATTCCAACTTTATGTTATAATAAAGCATTACCTGCTTATGGGGCTTGCAGATTATGTATTGTTGAGGTAAGCCAGAATGGTGCGAGACCATCTATTCAAGCATCCTGTACTTATCCGGTTCAAGATGGTCTTATTATCAAAACCGATACAGAAAAAATAAGAAAAACCCGCAAGATCGTGGTTGAACTATTATTGGCAAAATGCCCTGATTCTGAAGTTATACAGAATCTTGCCAAAGAATTTGGAGTTGGAAAACCAAGGATTAAGCTGAAAAATGAAGACTGTATTCTATGCGGATTATGTGTGCGAATGTGTAAAGACAGGATGAATAAAGGAGCCATCGGTTTTGCAAATAGAGGAAATAAACGTGTAGTTGTTCCTGCTTTTGACACCCAATCTGATGTGTGCCAGACCTGTGGAGCATGCGATAGTATTTGTCCAACAAAAACAGGAATTAAATTTGAAAAAATCACTGAAAATGAACCTGTCCCCATTCTATCTGAATTTGATGAAGGATTGATAAAAAGATCAGCTATATACATTCCTTATGCTCAAGCTGTTCCTAATTATGCCAATATCGATCCGAATTTTTGTGTGCAACTCAATACCGGAGAGTGCAAGATCTGTACAGAATACTGTGAAGCGGATGCGATCGATTTTGAACAGAAAGCAAAATTTCTAAACCTTAATATTGGATCTGTGATTATTGCAACCGGTTCAGATAAGTTTGATCCTACAGCACTACATGAATATGGTTATGGCAGATATAAAAACGTTCTTACAAGTATCCAATTTGAAAGGGTGTTAGCAGCTTCGGGTCCTTTTGAAGGTCATCTGCAAAGACCTGATGATGGCAAAGTTCCCACCAAAATTGCCTGGATACAGTGTGTAGGTTCAAGAAACGAGAATTCCCACATGCCATATTGTTCTTCTGTTTGTTGTATGTACGCTCTCAAAGAAGCAATAATTGCCAAGGAGCATGTAAAAACAGTTGAACCGACAATTTTCTTTATGGATATTCGTGCTTATGGAAAAGATTTTGATAAATTCTATGATCAGGCAAAGAATGTGGGAGTCAGGTTTATTCGCTCTAGAGTTGGAAAGATCAAAGAGATAAAAGAAACAGGAAACCTGGAATTATATTATGTGAAAGAAAATGGTGAACTTGAAATCGAAGAATTTGAAATGGTCGTGCTTTCTATCGGGCTTACACCCACAAGAGATATTGTGGATGTGACCGATAAACTCGATGTTCGTCTTAATGAATTTAATTTTATCGAAAATACGGGAATGTCATCCATCCAGACAACCAGAGATGGAATTTATGTTTGCGGTCCGGCAGCTTCACCAAAAGATATTCCGGAAACAGTTATGCAGGCATCCGGAGCAGTTGCAGGTTCTGCAGAAATACTTTCGGAAGTTCGCGGAACAGAAATAACTGAAAAAGTTTATCCTGAAGAGATCGATGTAAGTGGAAAGAAACCGAGAATCGGAGTTTTCGTGTGTCATTGCGGTATCAATATTGGAAGCGTGGTAGATGTTCCCGGAGTGGTTAAATTTGCCAAAACATTACCCAATGTTGTTTATGCAGAGGAAAATCTTTTCACCTGCTCCCAGGATACTCAGGAAAAAATGAAGGAAATTATCGATGAGTACAAACTTAATCGAGTTGTTGTTTCTTCCTGCTCACCGAGTACTCACGAACCTTTATTCCAGGAAACATTGAGAGAAGCCGGATTGAATCCATATCTTTTCGATATGGCAAATATCAGGAATCAATGTAGCTGGGTTCATAAAGAAGATAAAGAAGGTGCCACTGAAAAAGCAAAAATCCTCACAAAAATTGCAGTCGGGAAAGTCAGACTTCTGGAACAACTTCATTCGATTTCTTTGGATGTTACTCAAAAAGCACTCGTTATCGGTGGAGGACTTTCCGGGATGACAGCAGCTCTTTCTGTGGCAGAACAGGGTTTTGAAGTAGCACTCATCGAAAGAAAAGATAAATTAGGTGGAAATCTTCACAGGCTGGCAGTATCTGTAGAAGGGAAAATTATTTCAGATTACCTAACTGAACTTAATGAGAAAATTAACAAGCATCCACGCATAAAGGTTTTCACGAATTCGGAAGCTAAAGAGATTGATGGATATATCGGAAACTATCAAACAAAGATATTAAATAAAAAAGAAAACAAAGAAGTTATCTTTGAGCACGGAGTGATCATTATTACTATCGGTGCGAACGAATCTAAACCAGAGGAATATTTCTATGGGGAAAATAAGAATGTTATAACTCATCTCGATTTTGAAACAGACTTTGAAGAAAATAAAAAGGTTTATAAGAAACTCAAAAATATTGTAATGATCCAATGCGTCGGTTCTCGTGATGAAAAGCGTCCTTACTGTTCGAGAGTTTGCTGCACTCAATCTGTAAAAAATGCTATTCGTTTGAAAGAATTAAATCCGAAAATAAATGTTTATATTCTTTACAGGGATATCAGAACTTATGGTTTTTATGAGAAATTCTATCAGAAAGCAAGAGAACTCGGTGTTATTTTCATCAGGTATGAAGAAGATGCAAAACCAGTCGTGGAAATAGACGAAAAGCGTACGGTTCTGAATGAGAAAGGATTAACAGTTACACTTAAGGATCCTGTTTTGAATCAGGAAGTTGTAATTTCTCCTGACAAATTAATCCTGGCTTCTGCCATGGTTCCCCAGGAAGATGCCGGAGAACTCTCTCAAATGCTGAAAATTCCGCTTAATGAAGATAATTTCTTTATGGAAGCTCACGTTAAGCTTCGTCCTGTAGATTTTGCTGCTGAAGGATTATTCTTAGCCGGTCTTGCTCATTCTCCAAAAGGAATCGAAGAAACGATTTCACAGGCAAAAGCAGCAGCAGAAAGAGCGTGTTCCATTATCTGCTCCGATGAATATATGTCGGAAGCATATATTGCCGAGGTAGATCTGGATATGTGTGCAGGCTGCGGAATGTGTGTTGCTGTTTGTCCGTATGGAGCACCGGAGTTATTCTGGCAAAATGGGAAAGAATATGCTCATATAAATTCCGGACTTTGTAAAGGTTGTGGAAGTTGTGCGGCTGTTTGCCCTTCCGGTGCTATGCAGCAGCTTGGATATAAAGAAGAACAAACCCTGGCAATGCTGAATGAAGCATTGGAAGGCTGGTAATAAAAAAATAAATGTCAAAAAACTAAACTAGAGTTCAGAGAATCCGGTAGCTGCTGGTGAATACATTTTCACTTGCACGCTTTTAAAAAAATATATCCCACTTCTTGTCAACTTTTTCTTAATTAAAAACTCTTTTCCCTATCTCCCTAACTATCTTTTAATTACTAATTTACAATTCCTAATTCCTAATTGAATTGTTGTGCGTTTTTGTCCCACTTTTTTTTATATTGACTTAAATTCCGTGAAAATCAATTTTCTTCATGGTTTAGAATAAGGTGGTATTATGTTATCGGCTCATATTGTTTTTGGTGATATTAACAATCATTCCGAGATGCCTTTTCCTGAGAGAACAAGAACATTGAAAAAATTTTGGAGTATTTGCAAGAAACATGAACCTCGGGAATTGAATTCACATTCTTTTTATGAAACTGATAATG
>JAUWNO010000086.1 GCA_030612605.1 Armatimonadota bacterium | reverse complement strand
GCACGAAGTTTAAAAGATAGAGATTTAAATTATCAAAAATATGTGCGTGATGGAATTACGGTAATTGTTCCTGAAATTCCGGTTTCGGTTTTACAGCATAAGAATAAACTTTTTAAAGCTGGTTTCAGAAGGTTTCTCATCAATTTTTCTCATCTGAATCCATCCCAGAAGACATTTAATAGAATCTTGAAAAAATATCAAACTTCCAACCCTGAATATCCCAGTACAATTTTCAATTTTAAAGATGGTTTGAGATAATGAAATTTTCTGAAAAAAAAAATTTATACGACCGAATATTCGAAGCTGTACGCTTGATTCCCGCAGGCAGTGTAGCAATTTACGGGCAAATTGCTCATCTAGTTGGTTGTTCTCCACGAGTTGTGGGTTATGCAATGCACTCGGTTTCCGCAGAAGATGATGTTCCCTGGCAGCGAGTTATCAATAGCAAAGGAAAAATAAGTTTTCCCGAAGGTTCGGAAGGATATGATGAACAGAAAGCAATCCTGAAAGCTGAAGGAATTGTTTTTGATGAGATGAGGAAAATAGATTTGAAGAAGTTTGGATGGGAAGGACTACTTTAAGGTTTAAGAGACTTTTCTTTTTGTCAGACCTTTTCAATGGTTACTATCAAGCATTTCTAATTCTTAAAACAACAACATTAAGAAATATAAGAATAAATTTTTTTTAACTAAAATTCTCATTGACATATAAGTTCCTCACATAAAACTTGCACACATAATATGTGTAAGGAGATGATTATTATGTCCAATCTAACAATATCACTAAATAATGAACTTATTAAATCGGGAAGGGATTATGCGAAGCAACATAACACATCGCTTAATGCTCTTATCAGGGAACTTCTCCAAAAAAAAGTTGAAGATTCATCCATAAATTGGCTTGAAGAATGTTTTCTGTTAATGGATAAGTTAAATGTAAATTCAAAAGGTAAGAAATGGAAACGTGAGGATTTATACGATGTCTAAAATCTTTATTGATACGAACATTTTAGTTTATGTTATGGATAAAGCTAATCCCAAAAAACAAAATAAATGTCGTTCTCTTTTAAGATATTTAACTGAAGAAAAAAGTGGTGTAATATCTACGCAAGTGCTTCTGGAATTTTATGTTGTCTCCACGCAAAAATTACAAGTTCCTCCTTTAGCAGCAAAAGAAATTTTACATTCTTTTGAACATTTTGAAGTGGTTACAATTAACAGTGAACTGATAAAAACCGCTATTGATTGCAGTATCTTGCAAAAATTATCATTTTGGGATTCCCTGATCATTTCCGCAGCAGAATCTGCAAAATGTTCACAACTCTGGACTGAAGATTTGAATTCAGGTCAAATTATTCGAGGAATAGAAATAATAAATCCTATCAAGAGTATCCAATTACAGAATATTTAGGAGTTTAAAACATGAAACCCCAAAAAGAAATCTATCAAATTAAAATTACTTTAAACGACACAAAACCACCCATCTGGAGAAGATTTTTAGTGGAATCAAATGTTAAATTACCTGATCTGCATAAAATTATCCAGACAGTAATGGGCTGGACTAATTCACATTTACATCAATTTGATAAAAACGGACAATACTTTTGTGAACCTGCAGAACAAGAATATTATGAAACGGTTGATTATACTGATATTCAGCTAAATGAATTTTTGTTTGAAGAAAGAGATACTTGTTATTACGAATATGATTTTGGCGATAGCTGGAGACATAAAATTGTTCTGGAGAAAATCTTACCTTTTGATAAAAATCAGAATTATCCTGTTTGTACTGCCGGAAAGAAAAATTGTCCACCTGAAGATTGCGGTGGAATTTGGGGATATTATGATTTACTGGAAACAATCAAAAATCCCAAACATCCGGATTATGAATCTATGTTGGAGTGGCTTGGAGATGATTTTGATCCTGAATATTTAGATTTAGAAGAAATTAATGAATTGCTGCAGCAGGTAAATTTTGGTTGTTTTTCGATGTTTTGATTAGTTTTCAGATTTGCGAACTTTCCGAAACTTCTTACGAGGAAAACCTTGAAGATAAGTTTCAGAAAGTTTAAGTTATTTGTGATAAGAAATAAATAAATTACCCTGACTTTGTTACAAGATCTACTGAAATTTACCCTGACTTTGTGACACATATCTTGAATATTACCCTTACTTTGTAACAAGGTGATGAAAATTTGCCTTGACTTTGTGACAGGAATATTTATATTTTACCCTGACTTTGTGACAATAAATTAATAGGGGAAGATCTGTTCTACAGAAAAATATAAGACGACTTACAGAAGTTGTCATTAGATAAGAACCGAAAACCTTTGATATTGAGAGGGGCCAGGCAGGTTGGCAAAACAACAATTGTAGAAATGTTTTCAAAGAATTTCGATCAATACATTTATCTAAACCTTGAAAAAAAAGAAGAATCTGAACTATTTGATAAAAATCTAAACATTCACGAGTTAATGCAAGCCATTTTTCTAAATAAGAATACCGTGCCTTCAAATGGAAAGATTCTATTATTTATAGATGAAATTCAAAATTCACAGAATGCAGTTGCTATGATCCGTTACTTTTATGAGGAAGCAAAACAACTTTATATAATAGCAGCCGGTTCTTTGCTTGAAACAATGATAGGCAAAAAGCAAATAAGTTTTCCAGTTGGTAGAGTTCAGTTTCTTTTTATGTATCCGTTAACTTTTAATGAATTTCTTATTGCTACGGAAGAAAAACAGGCTTTAACTTTCTATAATGAAATTCCTTTCCAAAATTTAGCATATTCAAAACTTCTAAAGTTATTTCATCAATATACACTTGTAGGCGGAATGCCGGAAATTGTCGCTAATTGGATAGATAAAAGAGATATCGTATCACTCACTCCATTGTTTCAAGGATTATTAACTTCGTATTTGGATGATGTAAGCAAGTACGCCAGGAATCATACGATGAGAGAAACAATTCGTCACACTATTGAATCAACACCATTAGAAGCAGGGAAAAGGATAAAATTCCAGGGTTTCGGTAGTTCAAATTACAAATCCAGGGAAATATCAGAAGCCTTAAAAACACTTGAAAAAGCAATGTTAGTCTATTTATTATATCCATCTACCAATATACTTCCCCCAATAATTAATGACAAAAAGAAATCTCCGCGTCTTCAATTTCTCGATACCGGTTTGATAAATTTTCTTGCAGGTTTACAGAGTGGCTATTTTCAAATTGAGAACCTGGATTCGATATTCAAAGGACGCATCCTTGAACATATTATTGGACAGGAACTATTAGCAATCGATCCATTAAGATCACAAAAAATTTCTTTCTGGGTTAGAGAAAAAAAACAATCTCAAGCTGAAATTGATTTCATTATTCAATATAAAGATTTGTTAATTCCAGTTGAAGTTAAGGCAGGAAAAGAAGGAAAACTGAAATCTCTTCACTTATTTATGGATAAAGTTGAGCATAAATATGCAGTAAGATTTTATGCAGGTAAACTTTCAAAACAAGCTGTTAAAACCAATTCAGGAAAAGAATTTATGCTATTAAATTTACCGTATTTTCTGGTTGGAAGGATATTTCATTACCTTGAGTGGTTTATTGAAGAGTAATAACCTGAGTTGGCAAGACTTGAGTTAAAAATCCGGCACCGGAGAGTTGACTTAAGAATTGCGAAGTGTTTCATTCTTAACTCAATTCCTCAGCAAGCTGATTTATTAAGTCAAGTCTGAAAAAAGCTGAAGCATCAAAACCCGATTTTAAAACCTACTTCTCCAACCTTTCTTCCACAACCCTTTTTATCATATCTTCCTCTGCAACAAACGGCAAAGTAATATGATCTGTTTCAGAGAACTTCTGATTAAATTCAATCGCAGTTTCAATTGAGTTCGGGTTTCTTGACCAGGCTCGGCGGGCAACACCGCACATCACATCCCAGGGAAAGGCAAGCTTCAGGATTTCATCCACACGTTTGCTGCCATCCAGCACCATACCGAAACCGCTATTGGAAACCTTTCCAATTCCAACACCACCGCCGTTGTGAAGAGTTACCATGCTCATGCCGCGAGCAGCATTTCCGGCATAACATTCGGTGCTCATTTCTGCCATGATATTTGAACCATCTTTGATATTAGATGTTTCGCGATATGGAGAATCAGTTCCGCCTGTATCGTGATGATCTCTTCCGAGCATGATAGGTCCAACCTCTTTATTTCTAACCATTTCGTTGAATTTAAGAGCAATAGCAAGTCTTCCGGGAGCATCTTGATAAAGGATTCGAGCCTGCGTTCCAACTACCAGTTTGTTTTTCATCGCATCGCGCACCCAGATGTAATTATCTCTATCTTGATAGCGTAATTCTTCACGACAATTTTTAATTATTTCAGCAGCAGCTTTATCTGTTTTTATCAGATCTTCTTCTTTACCGGAAAGACAAACCCATCGGAAAGGACCATATCCGAAATCGAAAAGTTCCGGTCCCAGTATATCTTCCACATAACTCGGAAAAATAAATCCTTCAAAAGTATCTTTACCATTTTTAGAAATCTCTGTTACTCCTGCATCAAAAACAGCTTTCATAAAACTGTTCCCATAATCAAAGAAATAAGTTCCTCTATCATTTAGAATTTTTATCAATTCAAAATGTCTTTTTAAAGATGTATTTACTAATTTTATGAATTTAGGTCTGTCATTTGCCAGCATTTCTGTTCGCTCTTCAAAACTCAATCCCTGCGGGCAATATCCACCTTCATAAGCTGCGTGACAGGAAGTCTGGTCGGAAAGCAGGTCGATGTGAACATTTTCTTTTACAGCATATTCCAGCAAGTCAACGATATTGCCATGGAAAGCGATGGATATACTTTCTTTTTTTGCCGTGTATTCCTGAGCGATTTTAAATGCTTTTTCTGGAGAATCTACAACCTTTCCAACCCAGCCCTGTTCATGCCTTGTTTGGATGCGGGAAAGATCTACTTCTGCAAAAATGCCGACTCCATTTGCGATTTCCACTGCTTTCGGTTGTGCTCCGCTCATTCCTCCCAAACCTGATGACACAAAAAGTTTTCCTCTCAAATCTCCATCTGAAGGAACTCCGAGTTTCATTCTGCCTGCAATAAGGAGCGTGTTATAAGTTCCATGCACGATTCCCTGGGGTCCGATATACATCCAACCTCCAGCAGTCATTTGTCCGTAATTGGCAACTCCGAGAGCATTTGCCCGATTGAAATCTTCCTGGTTATCGAATTCTCCGATCATCAAACCATTGGTGTTGATCACACGCGGAGAATTTGGAGAAGATTTGAAAATTCCAAGCGGATGACCGCTCATACAAACGAGAGTATTTTCATGACTAAGGTTTTCCAGATATTTCTTAATGAGCTGATATTGCATCCAATTCTGGCAGACAGCACCGGTTTCTCCGTAAGTTACGAGTTCATAAGGATAAAGAGCAGTTTCAAAATCGAGATTATTATCTATCATCACCTGGAATGCTTTTCCTTCCAGACATTTCCCCTTGTATTCATTTACCGGTTTTCCAAAAATTTTATCATCAGGACGAAAACGGTAACCATAAATGTGACCGTGTGTTAGAAGTTCATCCAGAAATTCAGGAGCGAGCTTTTCGTGAAGTTCTTGCGGAATGTAACGCAGAGCATTTTTCAAAGCAAGAGCGATTTCCTTTTTATTCAGGTTCATTTCTCTTTTTGGTGCTCGTCGGATTCCTTCTTTGAATTCCGGGTATTTGGGCAGTCTATTATCCAGTTTTATCGTCATTGCATTTGAGATATTTGAGTTGTTCATTTTTCTCCATCTATATGATATATCCGGAAATTTTAAATTCTTCGTTTTTTTCTTCTTTTTCGAAAATATATTTTATGATTTTCTTTTCCAATTCATCAACCACATCTGTAGAAATCTCATTAATTCCAAAAGATTGAAATTTCTTGGTAAGAATAAAAATCATATCAATGGGTGAAGACTTCAGGTTTGGCACAAAATCTTCGGCAAGCGTTTCTGTGACAATGATCGATCTTGATTTTTCGAATGTAGTTTTTGCAGTTCTTGAAATATATTCTGTTTTTGTGAAATCGTCTTCCGTAAGATTCTTAAAAGTATAAAAAACGATCAAGGGAAGTGTGGTTTGGAATTTATCGAAATTTCTGGTGCCGGATATCCTAAACTGAAAATCCAATTTTTGACACAATTGTAAAACTTTCGCGGAATCATCCTGTTCATATGTCGGATATTTTCCCATTGTATTAAAATTGGGAGGATTGAATCTGAGATTTGCACTGAATGAGCCGTAATTCCAACAAATACCCTTATTTTCCGTAACACCTGCCCGTTTAATAAAAACCGATATCATATCATTTAAATAAATTGCAGAGAACAAAGGGGAATCCTCTTTAAACCCGTTTTTTGTGACAGGATTGAACTTGAATTTTTTATTGGAAAGAGCTTTCAGGAAGAGATTAAGAGCTTGCACCATTTGTTCGTTGGAAGTATCTTCTTCTGTGATAGCTTTAATGAAATTTTTCCATTGGATATTGATCTCATGCAGATACATGCTGTTCACAGGATTTGATTTTTCTTCTAACATTTCTGTTATTACATCATCATAAAACATAAATTACCTCGTTTATTTTTGATAAGATTCTTAGAAAAAAAGATTTGCTGAATCCAGAGAATATTAATAGAACAAGAATTTTTCAGGAGTGTTTTTTGTCAAATTTCTTGAGCTTGGGATTTCTTTTTTGGAATTAAAAAGATAAATCTCTCTTACCAGCCGAAGAAGTATCCCAAAAATCCAGCGGACAATCCTATTATAAGATTTATCAGTTTGACGGAGATAAAGCTTCTTTTGGATTCTGCTAAAAGCGGTAACATACCATGTCCGTCTTGTACAATCGAGCTGGCAAGAAGAATGCTGAAAGGAATCGTTCCCTGGAAAAATAGAATCACAAAGATCATATGAGGACCGGATTCGGGAATTAATCCTATCAAACAAGCAATTATCAGAACCGTTATTTGATTGTCTGAAATCCAGCTTTCAAAATGAAGATGCTTTAGAATTATATTGATAACAAGGATTGCACCAAAAGTCCAAAGAAAGATTTTGGGCAGATGAATTTTTACAATATGATTCCAGAGATGTTCTTCCAAAAAATGTTCGGGAACAGTAATAGCGATAAATAACGAAACGGATACTGCAAATAGTATTGTTACTCTTACCCAAGTCCAGCTTTGAGGTCCGAACTCACCGGAAGCGAATCCAAGAGAAAGAAAAAGTAATCCTCCAATTAATAGAGCCCTCTGAAATGAACAGTGTTTTAGCTGATTGATTATTTCACTTTTGATAAAACAATTACATCTTTCTTCTTTATGAATTGAAAATTTATTCAAAGAAATCTTTTTGAGCAGGAAATCCTCCGGCAAAATCTTATCTGTAAAATATCCCACAAATATACTTATAACAAAGAGAATCAAAGTGAGTAGCAGTGCCCTTGGAGGGAACATCGAGAACATTATAAAAGCTTCATCTCCGCTGGTTGCGATCATTGCTGTCACCAGAGCACCAAATGAAAGAACTCTATGAGAATACAGTGCTACCACAGAGAAAGCACCCAGGCATCCGGGAATAATTCCCAGGATAGCAGAAAGAAAATACTGCTGCAATTTGTTTGCTTTTAGAGAATTGTGCCAGGCTCCACTGGTTTGAACGTTTACGTATTCTATTACCAACATCATCAAAAAGACGAAACTGGTGATGGTAAGTGCTTCTTTAAGAACATTGATAAACATTATGTTTGTTTATAAACCCTTTAGTTCTTTCTCGTCTTGTATCCTGAGGATCTCATCCACGAAATTGTTATCCATATATAAAATTCTAATTTCCATTTTGAGATCCGTGCTGTCCAAGGTGAGTGCTAAAAATGATTTTTCCAGCCTCCATTTGCACTGTAAAGACTTCTCTCCTTTTGCAATTGCCCTGCCGATTTTGTTATCAAAGTCTTCCTTTAACATATATTCCGAAACATCCGTGTCGTCGAGAGGTTCATCGTATTTTCGAATTAGCAGTTCTCTTAAAGTAAAAAAATCGCAAATATAA
>JAUWNO010000567.1 GCA_030612605.1 Armatimonadota bacterium | reverse complement strand
ATATCAAAAAATTTAATATACAAGGCTAAGAAAAACATAAAAAATTTAGGAAAGTATTCAATTATTTGGGCAGTTATCCAGTCTCTAGCATCATTATTTTTTATATTATCTTGGGGCTTAAGTAGTCTAATTATTATGTTCTTAATTAGTTCACTCGTTGGTTTTTCTGGTTACAAATTATCACTGCTGTCCAGTTAAGCAGACAGCAGAATCACGGAAACAATGATTATGACAGGAGAAAGCAGCACAAAAAATATTTTTTGATTTGAAATAGCTTTTTCATTTTTTACTTCATCAAAAAGAGGTGAAAAATGAATGAAGGTAAAACAGTTTTTTCTCAAATTATGGGCTATTTCTCAAAATATGAATTTGATAAGATAGTTATGAAGTATAAAGGGAATTACAAAATGCGTCATTTCAGTTGTTGGGATCAATTTCTTTGCATGAGTTTTGCTCAATTAACTTACAGAAGCAGTTTACGAGATATTGAAGCTTGCCTGAATGCACAACCACAAAAACTTTATCATATGGGAATCAAAGGAAATGTAACAAGAACAAATTTAGCAAATGCTAACCAAAACCGTGATTGGAGGATTTATGCAGAATTTGCCCAATACTTGATTTCCCAGGCCAGAAATCTTTATCAGAATGATGAGTTAGAAAATCTTGATTTAGACAATATCATTTATGCTCTTGATTCGACAACCATAGATTTGTGTTTATCGCTTTTCCCTTGGGCAAAATTCCGAAGAAAAAAAGGTGCTGTAAAACTTCATACTTTGTTAGATTTACGGGGTTCTATACCCTCGTTTATAGAAATAACCGATGGGTCTGTTCATGATGTAAATATATTAGATATTCTAATTCCAGAACCTGGTTCATATTATATTATGGATCGAGGTTATATCGATTATAAGCGTCTTTACCGATTGAATAAAGAATTGAGTTACTTCGTTGTAAGAGCTAAAAAGAATTTAAAATTCAAACGCTTATATTCAAATAAAGTTGATAAATCTACAGGATTGAGATGTGATCAAGTGGTGAAACTTTCAGGATATTATCAGAAAAAAGATTATCCTGAAATAATAAGACGAGTTAAATTTTTCGATGCAGATACTAAGAAAAGGTTTGTGTATCTGACAAACAATTTTGAAATACCGGCACTTACAGTTGCGTTGCTATACAAGAATAGATGGAAGGTAGAATTGTTTTTCAAATGGATTAAACAGCATTTAAAGATAAAATCATTTTATGGCACATCATTTAATGCTGTAAAAACTCAAATATGGATCAGTATCAGCGTTTATGTAATGATTGCAATCATAAAAAAGACTCTGAAAATTGAGATGAGTTTATACAAAATTCTACAAATTTTAAGTGTGTCTGTTTTTGAAAAAGTGTCTATTTTACAGCTACTTACAAAATCTAATTACAAAACTGAACGACACCTTGATCCTAACCAGTTGATTTTATTCGACTTATAACAGGACAGTAGTGATTTGATACTTGTATTGATGGCAACACATCGATGAAATTTTTTGATGGAGATTCTCATCCTATTATCTTAAGCAATATCAATGCAGAAATCAAAAAAAGA
>JAUWNO010000328.1 GCA_030612605.1 Armatimonadota bacterium | reverse complement strand
AGATATTCCAAAGAGAAGGAACATAAGAAAAGCAAGAAGTCATCCCTCTCTTGTGATAAAGAGACCGTGTCAGGCTTTTGACTGAGGGACCGACCTGTCAGGGCGTAGCCTTGGCGAAGACCGAGGGTGAGTTAGAAAATATTAAAAAATTCACTGGGAAAAGTTAGTTAATGATAGAACAACCGTTTATAGAGCCATCCATTTTTATCTTCATGTTGCTTCGTGACCTTAGTGGCTGAACTGCTCTTAAAAGCCATCAATATTTATCTTCGTGTTGCTTCGTGACCTTAGTGGCTGAACAATTATCTAGTACCCAATCATAAAATTCTTGACGAAGTTTAACAGTATGTAATTTATACTCTATTGTTAAATTAAGGAATAATAAATGAAATTACCTGAATTTGATGTTGTTCAAATTTATAAAAAATGGTATGTCCTTTTAATCGCAGCTTTCATTATTACAACGATTTCATATTTAATTGGAACCACAGGTTTTTTCAAAGAAGTAGAACTAAAACTTACAGACTATCGTTTCAGGCTCGACCCTGTACCTGCAAAAGCAGATTCCAATATTGTAATCGTGGCAATCGATGACGGCAGCATTGATTTCTTCACAAAAAATGGAATTCCCTGGCCCTGGCCCCGCTCCTATTATGGTTATATTATAGATTATTTTACTCGCTCGGATGCAAAAGCTGTTTTGTTTGATGTCATTTTTGATTCACCGGATACGGAAAGAGAAGAAACATCTGCAGAGCAAACCGATGGTGATTTTGCCAATGCCATGAGAAATAACCGGAATGTTTTTTTAGCAACCAAACTTACAGAAGATTCCACTGAAGTCAGTCCTGTTCTAAATAGATTTTCTCTTAAAGTTACTGGAGAAAAATATCCATTTGAATATATTTATTCGGGATTGAGAGAACCGATAGATGTTCTTCTGAATGCTACAAAAGCGGTTGGAGCGATAAATGTGATTCCGGACCGTGATGGCGTAATCCGAAAAGTTCCCATCTTACAAAAAGTAAAAGACAATATTCTTCCACAATTGGCTTTCAGCGTCTTCCTGAATCAAAGAACCGATTCGCTTTTTATTCAGAAGAAGCATTTAGTTTTGGATACCCTTTCCATTCCAATCGATAAAAACGGACAATACCTGGTGAATTGGTATGGCGAGAATGCCTTTAAATATTATCCTTTTCAAGCTGTGATCCAATCCGCTTCTGCTGTTTATTCAGGAAATACTCCTCTTCTTCCGCCTGATGTATTTGAGGATAAATATATCATAATCGGAGCAACAGCTTCCGGGCTGAATGATCTTCGTGCAACTCCAATTTCTTCTTTCCTGCCAGGCATGGAAATCTGGACAACAATTTTGAGTAACTTCATTCATCAGGATTTTGTGAAAGTCGTTCCCATCTGGATTGCCTTGATGTTTACTTTGATAATATGCTTTCTCGCTAATTTCACTATCACTCATTTTCCGATGAAGCAGAGCAATTTTTTATTGCTTTTATTACTGGCTTTTATCACTTTTTTAAATTATTTTCTCTGGAAGAATAACAGGATTTTACTGAATTTCATTATTCCAATAATGGGATTCGTTCTGTCTTACGGATTTTATGTGACCATCAGTTATCTAGTGGAAGGTAAAGCAAAAGCTGAAATCAAGAAAATATTTACACGTTATCTCAGCCCGGATGTAATCAATGAATTGGAAAAACATCCGCACAATGTAGAACTTGGCGGTAAAGAGATACAAGCAACTGTAATGTTCTCGGATATTTATGATTTCACAACTTATTCTGAGGGAAAGACGCCAACAGAAGTAGTGAAAAACTTAAATGAGTACTTTGATAAACTTACAAATTTCGTGCTCGATAACGATGGACTTTTAGATAAATATACTGGTGATGGAATTATGGCTCTCTTTGGTGTTCCTATTTTCAGGAAGGATAATGCTTTAATTGCTTGCAAAGCTGCTATAGCTCACAAAAAATACTGCCGGGAAATTTCAAAGAAAAAAAATCTTACAGTACCGGAGCAACTTCATCTTGGTACAAGATTGGGAATAAATACAGGTTCGATAATCGCTGGAAATATCGGCTCCATAAGGAGAATGGACTACACTGCAATCGGTGATGCGGCAAATGCAGCTTCAAGATTGGAAGGTGTAAATAAATTCTATAAAACAGATATAATTATCAGTGAAAGCACTTATGAACTTGTTAAAAATGATGTAATTTGTAGAGAGTTAGATATTGTGCGGGTAAAAGGAAAGACTCTGCCAACAAAAATTTTCCAGCTCATTGATGAAAAAAATGGAAAATCAAAACCGGAGTGGATTATCCAATACGAGCAAGCTCTTGAATTGTATAGAAATGCAAAGTGGAAAGAAGCTATAAAAATATTTGAAAAACTGGCTAATGCACCTCTTGAAGATAAACCCTCAAAAGTTATGCTTGACCGTTGCATTAAGTTAAGAAAAACTAATCCAAAAAATTGGGATGGCGTATTAACATTGGAGACAAAATGAAAAAAAAAGTTTTTATTTTTTTGGTTTTATTAATTTCTTTAAATCTTTTATGTCAGGAAACAGCCACAGTAAAAAGAGATAGGGCAATCGTGCGTAATGGTCCGGGCTCATTCTTTGAAACAATTGCCGAACTTTCTAATGGCACAGAATTTACAATCCTGAAAAAAAAGAATGGCTGGCTCCGGATTCAAGCTGATGACATCACCGGTTATGTTTCGGAAAAAGTTACGGAAGAGAGAAAAATCCAGAGCGATATTTTTTCTATGATGGGTTCTCAAACTGCATCGTTAAGAGTTTCTCAACATGGGATGTCTGCTGGTGTAAAAGGCTTTGCAGAAAGATTCACCAAGAAATTTGATGGTAATCCAAACTTCCTGGAAACGTATCTGGCTTTTCAGATGAATGTACAGGATTTCCGCAATTTCAGGCAAAAGACATATCAGAATTTTGACCGTAAAAAGAACCTGAATAAAGTTGATATTCCTCCTTACGAAGGAAGAAATTTCTTTTCTTTTTCAGAGGAAGGGTTTGGTTTGGGAATTGCCTCCAGGATTTCTACAATCGGACTTTATGAAAATAGAGAGATGCAGGAATACATCAACCAGGTTGGCAATATTTTAGTGGAAGCGAGTGATGCCTATGATATACAATTCAAATTTTTTATTTTGGATACAGATAAAACCAATGCTTACGCTTGTCCGGGTGGAATTGTGTTTGTTACCAGGG
>JAUWNO010000379.1 GCA_030612605.1 Armatimonadota bacterium | reverse complement strand
GTATCAAAATTGGATTTTTCATAACACCTCCCTTCTTGGACAATCCAGTACCTTCCGAAGCTTTCTTCCAACCTTTCTCATATCTAAGATTCGGAAGGTTACTAATGAGCTAAAACTTTCCGAATCTTAAAAGTAAGTATTAAGCCAGAACCAAAAATGAATTTATTTAACCACTTATTTACACCGATGATCACCGATTAAATTCATAATTCAAAATTAATAATTTCTAAATCCAAATTTCTAATGTCAAATAAAATGACAAAGCCTAAATGTCCAATTATTTGATAATCCTGATTTATTATGTTCCCGTAATGGAGATTCTATAGGCTCAATTTTTGATATTTGTTCACTCCGTTAGATATTCAAAATTCAAATAACAAATCACAAAAAACAAATAAATTCCAAATAAAAATGATGAAATATCAAACGATCTGATGCTTCGATTTGTTTTTCACCCCGTAGGATAATAATTAATATGAAATGATAATTCCGATAAACATCGTGATAAATATCCAACGGGGTGAATTTGAAATTTTACGACAACTTGTCCTAAGTTCCGCAGGAATCTTGGGATAAGTTGGAACAAGGTTGGCAGGGTGGTTGGTGGTGATCGACTTAGCACAAGACCCTTCCAGCTTCATTGCATTACGCCGTGACAAGTCGGGCTTATGCCAAGTCTTTTTTTTGCTTGTTCGATATTCGATATTGCCTGCCCCGTAGGGAGCTTGCGACTGTTCGGGGGATATTCATATTCTTTAGCATTCTTTGCGAGAATCATTATTTTCACGACAACTTGTTGGTAAGCTTCTTTTTTTAAGTGTCCATTTTTTTTCTGTGTCAACTAAATGTGATATTTCGATTTATCATTTGACAGGCACATAATACAATTTGCTTGTAGCGCTAAGAAATTGCTCAAGGAATTGCGATGTTATTTTTCATTCTTCTTTTTCTTATAGGAATTGTAGCCGGTTTTATCAATACTCTCGCTGGTGGTGGGTCAATACTGGTTTTACCGGTTTTGATTTTAGCTGGGATCCCTTCTACAATTGCCAATGCAACCAACAGGGTTGCGATCCTTTTCCAGAATATAACCGGAACTTACAGGTTTCATAAACACAACCAGCTTAAAATCAAACCTGTTATACACATAACAATTTCTGCAATTATCGGTGCAATTATCGGCTCTTTCTTTGCAGTGAAAATCAGTTCATCTATGTTCGATAAAATTTTGGGAATAATCCTGATATTCCTTTTACTGCTAATGTTTCGATCTCACAAAGAACGAAATAATCTTACCCAGATATTACCAAAGTGGGCTGAATGTCTGGTATTTCTTTTAGTTGGATTTTACGGTGGTTTTATTCAAGCTGGAGTGGGTTTCATTTTTTTAGCTTCTTTGAATCTGATAGAAGAATTTAATCTTATAAAAGCAAATGCAGTAAAGGTTTTCATCATTATGTCTTATACGATTTTTGTAGTAATTATTTTCACGATTTCCGGGAAAATTATCTGGAAATATGGATTGATTTTATCTTTGGGAAATATTCTTGGTGCTTATCTGGGAGTGAAAGCAGCCATTAAAAAAGGTGAACGTTTTGTGCGAATTATTCTTGCTTTTGCTATCACAATTGCTTGTCTGAAATTATTTGGAATCCTGAAATTATTTATAGGATAAGCAAGTTTAAATCCAAAAAACTTGACAGATATTATTAAGAATTTCCATTTATAGATGAAGGAGAAAAAAATGGGAAGAGTAATAGAAAAGGTGAAAGTTACAAATTACTTAGATGTAGGAATGGCTCAGAAAAAAATAATGAATAAAAATGAAATCAGGAAAGTCGAAATCGATGCCATTGTAGATACCGGAGCTACTTATCTTTGTTTACCTCCAAGTGTAGTTTCAAAACTCGGATTGCCCTTTCATAAAAGTGTACAAATAAAGACTGCGAATGGCAGAGCAATAAGACGAACTTACAAGGGTGTAGAAATCGAACTTAAGGGTCGCTCTTTTGTAATGGAAGTAATGGAGAATGACGAGGAAACTCCTGCTCTTATCGGTTATCTTGTTTTGGAAGCAATGGACTTTGTTGTTGACCCCAAAACTCAAGCTGTTATCCCAAATCCTGCTAATGATGGAAAATGGACTGCTGACCTTTATTAGAACACGGATGATACGGATTCTGCGGATTAACGCGGATAAATAGTTTATTATTTTCTCGTTCCCGAATTGCATTTGGGGATGCAATTTTTATAAAAGTTTTACTTTGATTTCTTTTCCCTTTGTCATTTGGTGATTTGGTGATTTGGATATTTGGAGATTTTATTTGATATTTGTTATTTGGGATTTTCTTTATATGATAATTGTATTTATCGGTTGTTCTCTTAAAGATAAACTTTCCGAATCTTGGTAGAAAGAATTCTGTTTCGGAAGCTTCGGAAAGGATGACTAGTAGTTATTCATTTTCATTATTATTAATCTTCAATATTCAATATTCAATGTTTGGTTTCATAGGAGTCCAACCTTGAACTTTCATCTTTCTGATATAGGGGAGTATAAATCATGACTTTCTAAAAAAATAAATAACTTAGAGAAATCCTTTATATAATCCGGAGAAACATCGATTTGAAGGGATTTATTTTTATCTTGGATGGTTGTGTAATTGCACCAACCTTCAAATGATTCTAAGAAATAACCAAGATAAAGCAGTTCCTCAGAAATGATGCGAACCAGAATCCTTTTTGTACCATCTTCT
>JAUWNO010000044.1 GCA_030612605.1 Armatimonadota bacterium | reverse complement strand
TTTACTTTTTCGGCTTGACTTTTAATACCTTTTCTTTTTTCCATTCTTCGTCACCTTTTTGGTTTTTAGTATTTTTTCTATAAATCAATATTATAAAAACTCTTAAAGGTGACAACTTATTTCTTATCGCTCAGATTAGGTTTTAATTTAATCTTATGTTCCTTTATAATTTTTTTCACAATTTCATCTGTAATATTCATCATTTTTTTTATATCATAGTTCGCTGCTTTAGCTAACTTTTTTTGGGTTTTCCATTTCTCTTCTAATAAAACATTTTTAAACATAATTACTCCTCGAATAGGATAAATATAACTCAAATCCTGAAAGGATTAAATATTAATAGCCATAGATGGAATCTATGGAAAATAGATTCTGTGAACACAACAATCCTGAAAGGATTGAATAAAATTACCTTAAAACAAATACCTTTCATCATATTCTATTCCCGCTTCCTGATACAACTCGATCAATTCATCTCGATATGAGACTTTTTTATGATGCTCTTTCTGGTTAATTATGTATTTCACCAAATTGTCTTTATCACTATAAGAGCAAGTAAAAGCAGAATAACTCTCTTGCCAACATTGAAAAAAAGGAAAGATATTATTCTTCTTTATCCAAATAGAACTACTGACTTTTATATCTTTTATGAAATCTGATAGACAAATTGTCGGATGTAAACTTGTAAGAATATGCAGATGGTCTTCAATTCCATTGATTCTGTATAGATGGCAGTTTTTATTTTTTATAGTTCCCCATATATATTTGAATAATTCTTCGTGTCCTTCAGGTTTCAGGATTCTTTCTCTTTTTTTTGTTGAGAAAACAAGGTGATACATAATTTGCGTGTATGGCATAATTCCTCTTTGTTCAACTCTTTCAGAGTTAAGTTTTTCATTTCAGTTTCAGATTCCACAAGATTCTCTTATGGTTATTAACATTAAACTCTTTCAGAGTTAAGTTTTTCATTTCAGTTTCAGATTCCACAAGATTCTCTTGTGGTAATTAATATTAAACTCTTTCGGAGCTTAATTACCAAATCCTGAAAGGATTGAATATTGATAGCCATAGATGGAGTCTATGGAAAATATATTCCGTGAAAACAACAATCCTGAAAGGATTGAATGTAAACAACCAAATATTGAATCAACTTTTTATTCAACTCTTTCAGAGTTTGTTTTGTTTTTATATTATCATAATGATTTCAAGTTTTCTTATTATTCTATTTCGCAACAACACTCACCAATTTCTTCGGAACCACTATGATCTTCTTAATCCCTTTTCCTTGAAGATGCTTTTTCACGTTTTCCAATTCCAGGGCTTTTTCTTTTATTTCTTCTTCAGATGTTGAAGGAGAAACAGATAGTTTGCCACGAATTTTTCCCATAACCTGAACAACATAAGTAATTTCATTTTTTACGAGAAATTCAGGTTTAAATTCAGGGATTCCAGCTTCGTGAAACAGATTTTCATTTCCAATCATCTGCCACAATTCTTCCGAAATATGAGGAGCAAAGAAATAGAGCAACCTGGGAATAATCACACAGGATTCAGCAAAAATTTTTTTCTCATTTTCATTAAGAATTTCAGGATTTTTAATCGCAAAAACATTATTCAGATGTTCCATAATTGCTGCAATTGCTGTATTGAACTGCAACCTGTTTTCTATATCATGAAGAACTTTTTTAATTGTGAAATGAGTACTGTAACGAAGTTCTTTAATTTCATTAGAAATCCTTCGTGCTTCTTCGTGTCCCTTCGTGGCTAAATTATTTTCTTTTCGTGTCAATTCGTGTGAGTTCGTGGTTGCTTTATTTTCTTGTGCCTTTTTGTGCTTTTTTGTGGCTATTCTTATCAATTCCAAGTTTTCTTCAAACAATCTCCAGACTCTATTCAGAAAACGGAAAGCACCTTTTACAGCATCATCACTCCATTCTGAATCTTTTTCCGGAGGAGAAGCAAAAAGCATAAAAACTCTAACAGTATCAGAACCGAAACGGTCAATGATATATTGCGGGTCAACAATATTTCCTTTTGATTTACTCATTTTCGCACCGTCTTTTGTAACCATTCCCTGAGTGAGGAGTCTTGCAAAAGGTTCATCAGAATTCACAAGCCCGATATCTCTCATAAATTTATGGAAAAATCGTGCATACAAAAGGTGCATACAAGCATGCTCAATTCCACCAATATATTGATCAACCGGAAGCCAGTAATTTGCCAGTTTTTTATCAAAGGGATTTTGTTCATTATGAGCATCAGTATATCTGGCAAAATACCAGGAACTATCAACAAATGTATCCATTGTATCGGTTTCTCTTTTAGCAGGATTCCCGCATTTCGGACAAGTTGTATTAATCCAATCCGTAACAGAAAGAAGTGGATTTTGAGTAGTTTTTCCAAGTTTGACATTATCAGGAAGTGTAACCGGCAGGTCTTCATCCGGGACAAGAACAGTTCCGCAATTTTCACAATAAACAATTGGGATAGGAGTTCCCCAGTATCTTTGACGGGAGATCCCCCAATCACGCAACCTGTAAGTTATAGTGTGTTTTCCGGTTTCCTGCTGTGTCATCCAATCGGTAATTGCTTTTTGCGAAGAAACACTTTCCATTCCATCAAATTGAGCTGAATTAACCAGTATTCCGGATTCGATATAAGCTTCGGTCATTTTTTCCAGAACCAAACTTTTTCCAGGATTCTGGATAACAAGTTTTATAGGAATATTGTATTTTTTAGCGAATTCAAAATCTCTCTGATCATGTGCAGGAACAGCCATCACAGCACCGGTTCCGTAATCCATCAAAATATAATTCGTAATCCAGATCTGAACTTTTTCTTTATTAACCGGATTCAGAGCATATCTGCCTGAGAATATCCCTTCTTTGGTTGTGTCTTCTGCGGTTCGAGTTATTTTGTCTTCATTCATAACTTTATTGCAGAATTTGCTGATCTCAGAATCTTCCGGTTCCTTTTTCAGCCATCTTATTATAAGAGGATGTTCTGGCGGAAGAGCCATAAATGTGCAGCCAAAAATCGTATCCGGACGAGTTGTGAAAACCTTGATGACATCATTAGAATCTTGCAGTTTGAACCACATTTCTGTTCCAGAGCTTTTTCCAATCCAGTTAGTTTGCATGGTTTTCACGCGCTCGGGCCAATCGATCACTTTAGAGAAATCCAATAACTCTTCTGCATAATCCGTAATCTTAAAAAACCACTGCTCCAACTCTTTTTGACGAACAACCGTCTCACATCGCCAACATTTTCCATCCTCTACCTGTTCATTAGCAAGCACTGTCTGGCAAGAATCACACCAGTTCACAAAAGATGTTTTTTTATAAACCAGTCCCTTTTCATACATTTTCTTAAAAAGCCATTGTCCCCACCTATAATAATCTGAATGGCAGGTGCTGACTTCACGTTCCCAATCCAAACCAAAACCAATAGAATCAAATTGATTTCGCATAATTTTGATATTTTCATCTGTTGTTATTCTGGGATGAGAGTTATTCTCTATTGCAAAATTTTCCGCAGGCAATCCAAAAGAATCATATCCCATGGGCTGCATTACATTAAATCCCTGCATCAATTTATATCGTGAAATTGCATCAGCAATAGAGTAATTGGAAACATGACCCATATGCAGAGCACCAGATGGATAGGGGAACATGGACAGAACATAATATTTGGGTTTTTTAGAAAAATCGATCGCATTGAATATTTTCTTTTCCTCCCAGATCTTCTGCCACTTTTTTTCTATTTTTTCAAATGGATATTCCATTATTTTTCTCCTGAAATTATTTGTTTTAAAATTTGAATATTTTATTTGAGTTGATTTATATTTTCCCCGCTCAGGGGAGTAAAAGTAGATGGCTGGGAATAACAACTTTTAGTTTTCTGCTCTTTTTCCAATTAAAAGAAAAAATATCCTCAGTCATCTTAACTTCCTTATTCTGAATTCAGTTGCCAGTTTTGAAAGGAAAGAATTTTGGTCAAATATTTTTTTGAATGAAAAAAACTTGCCAGGTTTTTGATACTTGCCAGTTTATCTATGTAGGAGGTTATTATGGGAATGATTAAAAATTTTAACAAAAGAATTAGATTCTTTACAATTTGGGATATCAAGCTTATTCAGCTTTGTGCGATGTTAGTTATTATTATCCTGATAAAACTGATTCCGGCAATTACTTCTTTAGATTACTTATGGTACATTATCATTTTGATCTTAGCTGCAATAAGACCGATTTACTTAATGTTTTTTAAGTAATATTTACAAAAAAGAGATTTTCAAATACTAATTCCTATAGTATAAAAAGGATTTACCACAGTTTCTATACTGAAATCTGATTTTTCATCTGAGTGTGCAATTAATTTTCAGTAATATGAAGAATCAGGTTCTAAGTTCTCTTTTGTCTGAGAAAATTCAATATATTCATCAGAATCCGTTTAGGAACGTGTTTGTGAATAAACTCCAAAATTGGAAATGTAGTTCTGCTGTAAATATTGATTTTGAAGACAAAGAAATTCATAAATTAGATAGCTTGTATGATTTGTAAAAGGAACTTACATCGCAATCGTATTAACCATGTGCATCCGTCAAAACCGGATTTAACGAGAGGAAATAAATTGAAATAGGAAATGTATGAAAGTTTATGATGTAATCGTGATAGGAGGAGGAGCTGTCGGAATGATGGCAGCGGGAATTGCAGCAAAGAATGGGTTAGATGTTACGCTTATTGAAAAAAATGCAGTACTGGGAAAGAAACTGCTTATCACGGGGAAGGGAAGATGCAATATCACTAACTTATGTGACGAAAGAGAATTGATCGAGAATACACAGGTTAATGGAAAATTTCTAACCAATGCTTTTTATCAGTTTAATAGTTTTTCTACTATAGAATTTTTCAACGAGCTTGGTCTTGAAACAAAAATTGAAAGGGGGAATCGAGTATTTCCAAAATCCGATAAAGCAAAAGATGTTGTGAAAACACTCATTAAATTCGTTTCCAAAAACGAAGTTAATATTGTTCATAAAGCTGCGATCGACCTGATGAAATTTGGAGAGATATTTGCAGTTAAGCTTGTGGATGAGGACGTAATAAAAGCAAAGAAATTGATTATTGCTACAGGTGGGAAATCCTATCCGGGAACCGGTTCCACAGGTGATGGTTACAAATTTGCCAGAAAAATGGGACATAAGATTAAAGACTTCTGCCCAGCTTTGGTTCCCATAAATGCCAAGAGAATAGAAAGGTTAAACGACTGTGAAAATTCCGTGGGATGTAATGTGAAAGATTTGCAAGGACTTTCTCTGAAAAATGCAGCAATCAAGATCGAAACTAAAAGCGGAAAAACAATTCATGAAGATTTTGGTGAAATGCTGTTCACACATTTTGGAGTGAGCGGTCCGGTCATCTTATCTGCTTCATCGCATATTAGAAAAATTGACGATCATAAATTGGTCATCGATCTGAAGCCTGCTCTTTCCGAACAAAAACTGGATAGACGCCTGCAAAGGGATTTTGCTGAACAATCTAACAAGCAATTCAAGAATATTCTAAGAAATCTCTTACCACAAAAAATGATCCCGATCATAATAAAAACTTCTGGAATACACGAAGATAAACCAGTAAATCAGATCACAAAAGAAGAGAGAAAATTTATTGTTAGAGCACTCAAAAATCTCACGATAAAATTAATTAAATTCCGACCGATTGCAGAAGCAATAATAACTTCGGGTGGGGTAGATGTAAGCCAGATCAATCCTAAAACAATGGAATCAAAACTTGTTCCCGGATTATTCTTTGCCGGTGAAGTATTGGATTGCGATGCTTATACCGGTGGATTTAATTTGCAGATAGCCTGGAGCACTGGGTTTGCAGCTGGTTCAAGTTCTTGAAGATATTTAACCGCTAAGTTCGCAAAGAACGCTAAGAAAGGCGTCATTAATGTAAAATTTAAATAATAATATGAAATAGTTTTCCTGATTAAAAAGGGAATTTTTTAGTTTGACATAATATTACCAGAAAGCAACTTATCTTTAATCTCATCAATGGTTGATCTTAAAAATCACTAAATCTAATCAGTTAAAGGTGAAATAAATGAATAATCTTGAAAGTATAAAAAAAATTCTAATCAAAGTTTTAATGGAACATGAAGTGAAAAAAGCTGCTCTTTTTGGTTCAATTGTTAGAGGAGAAACAACTAAAGATAGTGATATTGATCTGCTAATAGAGTTTGAAGGCAGAAAGAGTCTATTTGACCTGGCAGGGCTAAAATTGGAGCTTCAGGAAATACTCAGAAGAAAAGTTGATGTAGTTACATATAAATCCCTACACCCTCTATTAAAGGAAAGGATATTGAGTGAAGAAGAGGTGATTCTATGAAGAAAGATGCCTTGGTATTCATAGAGCATATATTAGAATGTATTAGTTTAATAGAAGAATATACTGAAAATCAGAGAAGATCTGAAATAATTAAAAACTACTTAAAGAAAAAGAATAAGTTACAGTTTCGCTTAAGAAATCATCTGTTCCTTCTGGATGAGCAATTAATTTCCAATAATATGTTGTGCCAGGTTGTAAATTTTCAACTGTCTGGGTGAATTCGGTGATATCGCCACTTGATGGTGAAGTTGAATTTTGTGAACAACTGAGCAGAATGAGAATAACAATAAAAACTGTGAGTAATATAATGAGAATTCGCTTTCTGAATATTCCTAATAAAGCAGTAATAAATATTCCCGATATCAATAGGTTTAAATTTTTCGGTGTTGATTTTAGAAAATCAGACGATCCGATAATAATTGGCTCACAATCTGTAAAATCAGGATCCGTAGAACAATAAAGTTCATAAGTGCTGTTTGCTTTCCCTTCCCAGCGGAATGTAACAGAAGTGGTATTTACAATTGCACCGAAATCAGGATATATCATTTCGATCTTAGAAAAAAGCGATGGAATATTGTAACTTATAAATCCCTTTTCTAGCTCCTGGTTTAAATCTATCGTGATATATTCTTCGTAATTATGATAGTGGAAAAGATAGATAATACAATTCTTATTATCATAAATATTGGAATACTGGGTTGGATAACTTCCTTGCTGATGAGTAGCAGAAAGTATCCAGCCGAATGAAACAGGTGAAATTTCATCTTCATTTTGCAACATTTCTTCTACAGTATCATACCGCCAGCAAGGGGAATTACCCTGTTCATATTGAGATTGGCAGAAATTTGTCATAACCTGGAAATCTTCATCACTGCCAAAAATCTCATCACCCTCCACGATTATGGAAGTTCCAGTGGAATCTCCGATTAAATATTGGGCATTATAAAGATCATCACAGTAATACTCCTCAAAAACAGCAACAGCTTCCTGGGTTGTGGAGCATTCTTCAATTACCTTTTGCATTAAAACACCAGTATATTTTTCCTTGTATTCCTCGCAATAAGGCATTGCCAGATATGGGGTAGAAGCTGCATCCCAAAATAAACCGCAGTCATTCATCCCACCTTGCGGGAAACCATTTTGAAAGCCAAACTTTACCCAACCCTGTTTTCCAGCTTCAGATGGATAAAACGTCATAAAAGTATTTGGGTCGCTCCAATCCTCATTATTACCACTTAATACCATGTTATTTCTTGCCGCATAAAAAATCGTACATGTAAATAAATGGGAAGTTCCTATCAAATAGAGCAATGCAATTAAAAAAAATGTTTTTCTTTTCTTCATAAGATATTTACTCCAATTTATATTGCAAATAATTCTGATTTTGAATATCAGAATTTTAATAAAATTATTCTTACTTTTCCGTAAAGGAAATGATAGCAGCAGGAAGTGTATGGGCAAAATACAAAAGACAGACTGCTAAAACTACATCTATTGAACCAAGTCCTATCAGATTGAATGTGTAAATTATTATCAGGCATGCTATAGTGAAAATCGTGTAAGAAAAAGTTGTGGCTTTATACACAACTTGCAGTTCCCTTTCATCCAGATTTTTTGAAGATGTATGAGTCATCTTCCAGAAATTAGTATTGAGAAATGCAGATTTGAAACTCATTATCAATACAACCATCGGTAATAGTTCAAATAATAAATAGATTTTGTTTATTCCAAGTAATTTTATCAGATAGAAAATAATAAGAATGAGAATTATGCTCAGGTAATTCAGGATAACAATTGCTCTTCGTTTATGTTTATGGTTGTTCACACTAATCTCCTTGTTTCAGTTTTAAAAGCTCTTCGCTTAATGGTTTTAAAGGTTTCGTGGAAAAGATCAAATTAATTGGCAGGTTGAAATACTCACTGATGCGGAATGCCAAATCTAAACTTGGATTATATTCTTCCCGTTCCAAGTAACCTACTGTCTGGAAATTTACACCTATCTTTTGTGCTAATTGCTTGCGGGAAATTCCGCGTTCCTGCCTTAAAACAGAAATACGATTAAATATTTTTCTTAATTCCATGGGACACGATTAATTTTGGGTGTATAATATGTCAAGCTTTTTGTTGTAAATATACAACAGATGGTTTTGTTTATATGTATAAAACCATCCAAATGAAATTGATATTAAATGGAAATAGACATTTATTTCAATGCATAATTCCATTCTACATCTTCAGGAGTGTGGATTAATTCACAAAACGGAAAAATTTGAAATAATCTCTCACCATTAGAATCTAAAATGTAGATATTATTGAAACTACAAACATCAAAATTTAATTTATCATCTTGTATCCATTTTTTTATACTATTATTAACTACCCAATGCCAAGCTCCATATTTTGAAAAATCGTTAATATTGACGTTAATACGTACAATTAAATCAGTTTTTGTATATTGGCATTTAAGTTTTTTATTTAAACAAATTAAAAGTTCATTAATATTTTTTATATCGTATTCAAAGGCTTTACTATTATAAATAGTGTTGTTTTTGTATTCATCAGAACGCTTTCTACCTGGTTTCATTACTTCAGTAATTTCGAAATAACCAAATGGTATATTATTATTATCAAATGTTTCAAAATCTGGGGGATTTGTATTTTTCCGTTTATGTGCAAAAATTGGATACATCTTTTGTGCATTTTCTAAACAATAACAAAATTTTCCGAGTACCCACCATTCTGTATCGCTTTTGTATTTCTGAGATAAATAAATTTTCCCAAAATTTTCTTTATTAAATTGTGTAACTCTTCTTAATTCATTTTTGATTATTTTATTATTCATAGATAATCTTCTTGCAATTCTTTCTTAAAAAAGGGTGAATACGAGAAACGAGAAATTCTCTGTTTGTTCTTAACTCAAATCTTCGGTATGGTAAAGGTGAAAGAAAATCCGAATTCTTAAGTCAAGTCCAGCCGCAAATACATTTTCAGTGCATTTCGGTGTTTTCGGTGTTTAATTTCCCATTTCTTCGTGTTCTTTGCGGCTAATACACAAACACCACACCACTGGTGGGGAAGACTTTATTTTGGAGCAGAAATTTCCAAATCTTTACATATTTTTTTAGCCAAAAAGTCATTTATTTCTCGGTGTCTGGGAATTGTCGAACTTTTCAGTTTTTTCCTGCTAATATAAACAGTATGTTTTTTACCTTCTCTTAGAAATTCACAACCATTCTTTTCGAGATGTTTAATAAGATCATTTCTTTTCATAAAGTTGCGATTTTAAATTGTTCATGTGAGAATTTCTGTCCTGATATCATTTCTTCAGACAGCACTTTATTTGCTTCTAAAACAAGTTGTACAGCTTCCTTTAAGTTCTTTTTTAATTCACTTAGAGTTTTTGCTTGTGAATTTGCTCCGGGTAATTCTTCAATGAAACCAATATAACCTTCGGTTACTTTTTTATATACCATAGTAAATGCCATTCTGCACTCCTTAATTTACTTTCATAAAAGATTAATATTCTTTTAACTTTTCTGTCAAATTCATTTTTCAATTCTTTCTTTCAACCATTGCGAAGGTCTCGTTCCTCAACCATTCGCAAGGTCTTTAGCTTTTCTCGTGTCTGTTCTTAACTCAAGCCTTCGGTATGGTAAAGATGAGAGAAAATCCGAATTATTATTTTAATTTGATACGTTTAAAACATTGATATTGTCTCTTTCCTAACACTTTGGTAATGGGTTTATGTTTTGCTCGTGTCTGTTCTTAACTCAAGCCTTCG
>JAUWNO010000121.1 GCA_030612605.1 Armatimonadota bacterium | reverse complement strand
TGCTTTAAATTCTTCTGACCACTGTTTTGCAGTTTTTTTCCTTAAATCATCGTCATCGTTTTTGAAGGCAATATAAGCAGGACACTCGCTGCAAGCTATACCGCAACAAGCAATAATCTTTTCCATCAATCTCTCCCTATTTTATTCTGATTAAATCTTCTAAAGGAATTTCAAATAATTCCATCTGTTCGTTTGTAATTAACAAAGTTTTATCGTTTTCAAAGCAAATCGCTTCACACTGTTTTGCACTTATTGGCAGCCAGGAAATTTTTCCATGAAAGTAATCATCAGTTTCGCTTTCAAAAAGCCAGATTGAAGTATAGGTTAAAACTGCTAATTTCTTTCCGTCCGGAGTGACATCGGCAGCCGTCACCATACCACAGATACCAAATGTTCCAATTTTTGTAACAGGATTTTCTTTTAATGGGTCTAAAGAATCGAAGCGATAAAGGGTCGTGTTTGTATCCGCTCTGTTTTTGGTAAGAAGATAAATTTTATCGAAAGCACAGAAAACCGCTTCACAATCGAAATTATTTGGATTGGCAGGAAATTCTGTTTGCTCAGGATAATAAAAAGGAATGGTCTGAAAAATCCTGGTTTTGCCGGTGAAAAGTGGAAAAGGATCCTTTAAAATATAAATTGCCAGATCACGTCGCATATTGTCATTATTTCCGCAAGCTCCGATTATCAGGTTGCCATTATTATCAGTTGCCATATCTTCCCAATCTATATTTACTGCATCCGGAATATAAATTCCTGCTTCTTCTTTGTACCATTCTGCCCGCAACACTTTTCCATCTTTTGAAAATGGAAAGATTCGTGCTTCATCACCGGAATCATTCAGAGTCCAATATACATCATCCCAGACCCTGCTTTTGATGATTGCGGAAGATTCATTGATTTCTTCGTAATCGAAAGTTGCGTAAGGTTGTAAAGTTACCGGTTCGATGTTCGGGGTTTTCATCACAGTTACTGTAGAAATCTTATTAATCGAACAAGAGCTTAATATTAAAAAAAACATTAAACTAAGATAAATCAAGTTTTTCATGGTTGCTCCTTAATTAAAATTTAATTACATTTTGGATAGAATTTAAAATACAATCATACCAAGGAATGTTTTCAGGAATTTCAGCAATTACTTTCATTAATTCTTTCTGAGTTAATTTTCTCATTCCTTCACCTTCAATAACAGTCATTATATCTTCAACAGATAGACTATAAATAATTTTATCTCTTTTCATGTAAACCTTCTTAATAATTTCTAAAGTCTAATTAATATGAGTCTATTTTTTCTTTTGCAATTTCTTTGAATTTTTTGTTAAGCCTATCTTTAAACAATTTGCCTACATCATCGAAAATACTTAATAATTCCTTCAAAGTATTCTCTCCACCTATAAAATCCCAAAATTCTTTACCAATTAGAAAATCGTTTGGATGATCCATCATACCAACAACTGTAAATCTGGTATATGGTTCAGGATGGTAAGGATTATATGGAAACGCTAAATATACATTAATATTATCTCTTCGTCTTGCAACCCATTCTAACAATTTTGTTTTACTTTTTTCGAATATATCAATATTAGGTTTTACAGTTTTTATTTCAAAATAATATTCTTTCCCTTTTTTCTTCATATAAAAATCTGCAATATTTCCAGATTTCTGAAATTTACCATTATTTGCATTAGCTTTTAATATCTCTTTAATTTCAAGGTCAATATTAGCTTTTCTTTTTCCATTTCTTAAGTCATTAACAATTTTATTAATAACGCTTTTCTGGGATTTGGAAATAATTCCTCCAACTCCATAATTTCTAAAACATTCATCACAATGTTCAGATGCAATAATCGTTGAAACCCTTTCATAAATGGACATTCCTAAACTTGTTGATATCGAGTGCATAAATGAATAAGCAGCGATTTTCTCACTATCTTGGATTAATCTAGCTAAAAAAGGCATTGATGTCGTTTCTCTACCATATCTATTAAGTTTACTCTCGATTGTTTTAGAAAGTAAAATATGTATTTGATCTTTTTGATTTTGAGTTAATCCCATTATTTCTCCTTCATATGAAAAATTGTTTCAGAATAAGCAGACTTATCTTTTTCAACTCTACTTAAAACAGGTCTTTTAAATTTGTTTACTATTTTCATCTTCGCATTCTCAGCGATTGTTGGGTATATATTAAACTTGTCATTTGCTACAAGAAAGACATTATAATCGTCTGCAAAATATTGTTTACAATTAATAAGAACTTGCGAAATACTTTCGATATAAGATGCTCTGGCTTCTTTACCTTTTCCTTTGAAAAGCGGTCCGATTTCTAAATCGTCCTGTCTTTCAAATCCAAAAAGATCATAAGCATAAGCATGTTGCTCGTGATAATCGATTAAACCTACATAAGGTGGACTTGAAAATATCCCTTTGATTTTTTTCTTTTCAACTAAATCTGCAAAATCTTGATTATAATTCTTTAAATCAGCAAAGATATCAATATTTCTTGAATCTCCAGTTAAACAGAATTGATATGTATTTGTTCTTAATTGATTGAATTCTGATAATCTTTTAATTGTGTCGTTGCTGTATCTCTGCCACCAACTGAAAATTGAAAATAAAGGTTTGCAGATTTTATAATGCTTATGACAATAATATGTTTCAGTAATAGGTTTTATCAGGGTTGCAAGATCAGAATGTGTAGTAGCTCTGCAAGAGCGAACAGTTCTACTTAAAATTATTTTTAGAACATTTCTTGTATCAGGATTTTTAATTTCATTAATTAATTGTAAAACAAAATCAATTTCGTTACGAACAGGTTTTAAATACCATTTATCTAAGAATTTTTTATCTTTATTTTGATGGATTTGAAGATCGTATTTTTCGATTAGTTGCTGAAACACCTTTTTAAATTCTAGTTCTTTTTGCTTTCCAAATTTCCATTCATTGATTTCTTTCTTTCTAACTTTGTATCTAAAACTCGGTGAAGGGAAAAATTTATTATTAAATTTATTTAATTCACATAATAAATTTTGTTCAAATTTTACCGACTTCGAGTTATGAATAAATTCAGCGAATATTTGAGTAATTCGTCTAATTTCATTTTGAATATCAAAAACATCGTGTTTTTTGACTTTGATATTACTGATTAAAGAATTGAATTTTGAAACATCGATTCCAATTGCATGTATTCCTAATTCATTGGCTTGTACCAAAGCTGTTCCACTTCCACAAAACGGATCTAGAATAATGTCATTTTTTTGAAAAAAGGTTTCTTTCTTAAATTTATTAATATGATCATCCAAAAAATACTCAACAAGTTGCGGGATAAATTTTCCTTTATAAGGATGTAATCTATGAACGTGTTTTGTTCTTTCCTTTTCGCTGTATTGTTCAAAAGATAATGACCAGTTTAAATCAGCTTCCGATCCATTTTTCCATTTCTCTATCATACTTAATGAACGAGAATCATAATATTCAATTAAATCTTCTAAAGGGATTTTTGTATTATTGTTATTTCCAATTTTTCTGATGCGACCATATTGAATTAAATATGTAATATTAGATGGAGTAATGTTTTTTCGGTAATGCTCAGATGCCCATTCGCTTGCCTGTTTTATCGTTAATAAATTTTCCATTCCATCTCAACACGTCAAATGCAAAGCAGCAATCACTTTTTGTTCTTTGTTTAATTCATTAAAGATTTGCACGGCTTTTCCGCTTTTCTCGATAATTAAATTAATTCCTCTTTTTTTGCATTTCTCTCTAACCTGATTTTCGATTTTCATCAATCCATAAAAGCCTGTTCCAAAAATTATTGTTTCAGGTTGTTTTTTCAGAATACCAGGAATATCTTCGATTGCGACTGAATGTGATTTTTTTCTCCACCAGAAAGAGTCGATTCTTTCAGGATAAATTATTATATCCGAATTATATTCTTTTTTACCAATGATAATTTGTCCGAAAGAATATGAACTGATATTCATCACAAAATATATTTTGAAAGGTCTTCGTCTTCAATAATTTTGCTCAGTTTTTTCTCGACTGTGCTTTTGGTTATCACCACCCTTTTCAATTTTTTATCCGGCATTTCGAAAAGATAATTATCGAGAAGAGCGTTCATAATCGTATGAAGTCTGCGAGCACCGATATCTTCCATTTTTTCGTTTGCCAGGGCAGCAAAAAAAGCAATTTCAGAAATTGCTTCTGTTCTGAAAACAATATCCACATTTTCAGATTTGAAAAGAGCTGTATATTGCTTTGTAAGTGAATTCTTAGGATGAACCAGGATCTTTTCAAAATCATATTTTGTCAGACTGCTGAGTTCTTCGCGAATAGGAAAACGACCCTGCATTTCCGGAATCAGGTCAGATGGTTTAGCCACGGTAAAAGCACCGGCAGCAATGAAAAGAATGTGAGCAGTATCTATAATACCATATTTTGTAGGCACATTAGAACCTTCGATAATTGGTAGAAGGTCTCTTTGCACGCCGGAACGCGATACATCAGCACCAACATGCGAGTCGTTTCTGGCAGCTATTTTATCTATTTCATCGATAAAGATTATACCGTCATTTTCCACTCTTCTTTTAGCTTCAGCAGTCACTTTATCTTTATTAATCAACCTGTGAGATTCAGCATCTGTAAGGTGTTTTATCGCTTCCGCGACTTTCATTTTTTTCTTCTTCTGACCGTTTCTCATTGGTAAGAATCCAGCCATCATATCGCCAAGTTGGAGATCGATATTTTCCAATCCTGTTTGAGAAAAAATCTCGATATGTGAAGCTCTCGGTCTTTCCTGTGTAACTTCAACTTCTCGATTATCCAATTCACCTTCATCCAGCAACTTCTGCATTTTTTTACGGATGCGATTATATCTTTCAGTTCGTTTTTTTGTTTCTTCTTCAGTTTCATGGGGAGCAACAGGAGGAGCAGGATAAAGAATATCCACTAATTTTTCTCTGGCATTTGAAGCTGCCTTTTCCTGAACATTTTTTGTCATTTCTGTGCGAACATCGTTCACAGCAATATTGATAAGTTCACGAATCATAGATTCAACATCACGTCCCACATAACCAACTTCAGTGAATTTCGATGCTTCCACTTTGATAAAAGGAGCATTTGCCAGCCTGGAAAGTCTGCGAGCGATTTCTGTTTTTCCCACACCGGTCGGACCGATTAAAATGATATTGTTAGGCATGATTTCTTCCTGAAGTTCACCGGGAACCTGCTGTCTTCTCCACCGATTTCGCAGGGCAATAGCAACCGCTCTTTTTGCCTTATCCTGCCCGATGATGTATTTATCGAGTTCTTTGACGATTTTTGTAGGAGTGAAATGTTTCATTAATGAATTCTTCATAGAGTTTGAACCTCAATTTTATCATTTGTATAAATGCAAATATCTGCTGCAATTTTTAATGATTCTTCCACGATTTCCCGGGAAGATAATTTTGTATGTTTAGCTAAAACTCTGGCAGCGGCCAAAGCAAAGTTCCCGCCGGAGCCAATAGCGATTATTCCATCATCAGGTTCCAGGACATCACCATTTCCGGAGATCACGAGTAAAGCTTCTTCATCAGCCACGATTATCATTGCTTCCAATCTGCGTAATATTTTATCTGAACGCCAATCTTTTGCCAGTTCTACTGCTGCTTTTTTCAGGTTTCCTTTGAATTCTTTGAGCTTTCCCTCGAATTTTTCAAAGAGCGTAAATGCATCAGCCGTTGCACCTGCAAAACCTGCAAGTACTTTGCCTTTATGAAGTTTACGGATTTTTTGTGCAGTAGCTTTGATTACAGCATTGCCAAGCGTTATTTGTCCATCACCACCAATAGCAACTTCTTTACCTTTCTTGATCCCAATAATTGTGGTTCCTTTCATATCGATCATTTCAAGTTCCTTCAAATTTATTACTTCTTATCAGTATTAATAGTTTCTTTCTTTTCAGATTCAGGTTTTTTCTGAACAGAGTCAGATTTTTTTTTAACCGGTTTCTTTCTCTTTCTTGTTTTCTTTTTCTTTTCAGGTTTGTTAATATCAATTTTCATTTCCTGAACTTTTTTGAATTTTATCTTGATAAATTCAATATCTTCACCCTTAACATTTTCTAAAGTAAGTTTATACAGTTCATCTGAATTCAGAGTTTCTTTTTCCAAAAGTGCTTCTGCTAATTTATTAAGCAGCTCCTTTCTTGCTATCAGTATTTTCTTCGATTCTTTGTAAGCATTTGTAATAATATTCCTGATTTCAGAATCGATTAATTTGGCAGTGTCTTCGCTGATGGTTTCATGTTGTGATATATCTCTTCCCAAAAATATTTGAGTTTCCTTGCTTGCTACAGTCATTGGTCCGATCTTATCGCTCATTCCTAATTTACAAACCATATCTTTTGCTATAGCTGTGGCATTTTGAATGTCATAAGAAGCTCCGGATGATATCTCATTGAAAACAATTTCCTCGGCGCATCTGCCACCCATCAAACCAATGATTGATTCTTCGAGATAACTTTTCGTATAATAGGTTCTATCGGTTTGCAGCATATGCGTGGCCCCGCCTGTGAATCCTCGTGGTATGATGGTTACTTTGTGAATCGGTTCCCCTTTTTCTAAG
>JAUWNO010000374.1 GCA_030612605.1 Armatimonadota bacterium | reverse complement strand
GTTTATTTTTTCCAGAACATTCAGATAATTCAAAACTTCCTGTTTATCCTTCCTCGTTGCCATCACTTCTCTTCCCAAAGCCAAATCCGTAACCTGTTCCAAAGAAAGTCGATTCCCTTCAATTCTGGTTGAGGAATGTGCACTGTGAATTATTGCTTCTTTTCTTAAAGTCAGCTCCCATTGAGGAATGAATGGAGAATTCAGAATTAACTCCCTCGAAGCTGAAATTCTTGTAAGAAACTTTACAATCTTATCAGTATATTTGAAATTTGGTTTGAACAATCTTTCCTCTATTTAACTTTGAATTTTTTGCTCACAGATTTAAACGGATTATCACGGATTTTTTTCTTTAGTTTAGATATTAATCTCACTGAGAATTTACCTTCGTCTCAAACTGGTAATTTCTTCCATCGAATTTAATATTTCCTGCTCGATTTATGGGGTCGTGTTCCAGGCAAACTAACCAGTTTTCTTCTATTGCACGCTGATAAAGCTCCTTACGTTTCTCCATGATCTCCACAGGATAGAGGTCAAAACCCATTGTATAAGGGATTTTTATGTGTGTAACCGCTGATACAATTCCTCCAAAATATACTGCTGTTTCTCCTTCTGATTTTATGAAAATTATTTGATGATGTTTTGTATGACCACCTGTAATCTCGACACTAATTCCAGGAATAACTTCGATATTACCTTCAATAAGTCTAACCAAACCAGCTTCTTTTAATGGAACATAATTCTCCAGGAAGTATGTTCCTTTGGTTCTTTCATTGGGATGAGTAGCATCTTCCCATTCGTCTTTCTGGAAATAGTGAATTGCATTTTTTAAAGTAGGAACTATATTATCGGATTCATCAAATTTAGTACATGCACCCACGTGATCAAAGTGGAGGTGAGTAGCCACTACAATATCAATATCATCCGGAGTTAATCCAATCTCAGCTAAAGACTGTTCTAATGAAGGTTCATAATTTATTCCGAAAATCTTTTTTTGTTTTTCTGTGAATTTATTTCCCTGACCCGGATCGATAAGAATGTTGTGCTCCGGAGTTCTTACAAGTAAAGGGTTAATGTTCAATTTCACTCGATTCAATTCATCAGGTTGAATTAATTTTTGCCAGATAACTTTGGGAACAACTCCGAAATACCCTCCTCCATCCAGCCAGAAAGAACCATCATGAAGAAAAAAAAGTTCATAATTACCTAATTGATGTTTTTTAACCATTTCTTTTTCCTTTCTTTTTTTACCACAAAGGCACGAAGACACAAAGGTTTTTGGGAAAGATTTTTTAAATTTCTTCTTTGTGACTTGGTGTCTTGGTGGTTATTTTATTAATATAATCAACAATTTTATCAGTTGGAGTTCCGGGTGTGAAAATCTGTTTTACTCCCATTTTAAGAAGTTTCTGAATATCTTCTTCGGGGATAATTCCTCCACCGATCACAATTATATGCTCAGCATTTTTTTGTTTTAAAAGATCAATAATTTTGGGGAAGATCGTCATGTGAGCTCCAGATAATATTGAAAGCCCAATGATATCTACATCTTCCTGAATTGCAGCTTCTACGATACTTTCCGAAAGCTGATGTAATCCGGTATAAATTACTTCAAAGCCAGCATCTCGAAAAGCTGCAGCAATTACTTTTGCTCCTCTATCGTGCCCATCGAGACCGGGTTTGCCAATTAAGATTCTAATCTTTTTATTCATAACATCTCCAAATATAAAATGTGGAGTAAAATATCCGTGATATTTTTATTACATCACAGATGTTGCACTCAAAAAAAATATGACAAGTTATCAGACTGGATTTAATAACATCTTATTATAGTTTGATGAAACAATTTATTTTCACCAAAATCGTTTAATACCATAATCATCAAATACTGTATCTTTACTGATAATCGGAATTCTTTCGATAAGACTTTGAGAAATCATTAATCGGTCGAATGGGTCGCGATGATGAAATGGAAGTTCAGCAACTTTGATTAAATGTGAAATGTTAATAGGAAGTAAATTAATATAGTTTTGTTTTAATTGATTCGGGATAAATTCTGAAAAAGGTTTTGCTATTTCAAGTTTATTCAAACTGGTTTTTATAGCAATTTCCCAGATACTTGCTAAACTAATAAAACGATCATTATTAATATTTTCAATTAAAATTCGAGCAGAAGAACTAAGCATAGGATTATCTGTTATGAACCATAGAAAAGCGTGTGTATCCAATAAAATGTTCACTATATATATCCTTTAAAATCTTCTAATGGTTCATCAAAGTCATTCATAATTTTTATCTGTCCTTTTGCAGTTCCGGATTTTATTTTTTTTAGATTAACTTTCCCTTTATATTTCTTTAAATCGGATATCTTTGATTTCCTGACAAATTCTTCAAGAGCAAGAATGATAATCTTTGTTTTTGTCTTTATATGAGCAATTTTCATAGCTTCTTGAATTAAATTATCCGGCAAGTTAAGTGTAGCTTTCATTTTTCCTCCGAGATTTCTTATTTCTTACATCCTTCGATATCTATCGTTAACATTTTAACTAATTCCCTGTCAATGAAAATTTCATTTGAAATTAGATGTTAAAATTTCTAAATCCAAATTGCCTAATTTCTAATAAAATGTCAAAACCAAAATGTCAAACTTCCGTCTGCGGAATGTGTCAAGCAATCTTGGACACTTTAGTAGTTTAATATTTTTCATAATTGCTTCACCATCTTTTCGATATTTTCAGGTTTATTTATCCACACAGATTTAGGCAGATTTTTCAGAACTGGTTTTTTGTTTCTAAA
>JAUWNO010000559.1 GCA_030612605.1 Armatimonadota bacterium | reverse complement strand
GAGCAAAATACCAGGATTATAAAAATAATTTTTATAAATTATGCACAAAAGAATTCACAAAAAAATGGATTAATGAAATCAAAGGGTTTCGGCAATGGATAAAGAAACAGCTTTAAAATTATTAAAAAATTATATTGTATTTCTAAAAACAAAAAAGTATAATATAAAAAGTGCTTATTTATTTGGCTCTTATGCAAAGGGCAAATATGATGAAGACAGTGATATAGATCTGGCAATCGTAATGAAAAACCTGGAAAACAATTATGAAATGCAAGTAGAATTAATGATTTTAGGTAGCAAATTTGATTCAAGAATTGAACCACATCCAATCGATGAAACTGATTTTAATTCAACTTATCCTTTCGCCATCGAAATTATGAAAACCGGAATTAAAATTTTATAATAAGATTAAAATGACAAAAGAAGAATTAATTTCATTTTGGATTGAAGGTTCGGATAGAGACTTTGAATCAATGCTTCATATGTTCGAATCAAAGGACTATCATTGGTCTTTATATGTAGGTCATCTTGTTATTGAGAAATTACTCAAAGCTTGCTATGTTAAGAATATTAATACTAAACATCCGTTCATTCACAACCTTTTGCGTTTAGCAGAAAAATCAAATTTAGAGATAACTGAGGAACAAAGAGACCTCTTAGATACGATAAATTATTTCAATATGCAAGCGAAATATGCAGACTATAAATTCAAATTTTATAAGAGATGTACAAAAGAATTTACAAACATCTGGATAGAACATATAAAAGGATTGCGGGAATGGATAAAAAAGCAGCTTTTATAATAGCAAAAGATTATATCTCTTTTCTCACAAAACAAAAGGATCTAAACATCGTGAAAGCTTATTTATTCGGTTCTTATGCAAAGGGTAGATTTCATGAGGATAGTGATATAGATTTGGCCATTATTTTGAAAAATCTTAAGGATGATTTTGAAATGCAGGTTAAATTAATGAAATTAAGAAGAAAATTTGATACAAGCATCGAACCTCATCCTTTTGATGAAAAAGATTTTGACTCAACTAATCCATTTGCTTATGAAATCATGAAAACAGGCATAAAAATTTTGTGAAAAAACTGGAGATATTATGTATGATTTTGAAGGAAAAGCTGTAATAATTACAGGTTCTGCCAGGGGAATTGGTTTTGCTATTGCAGAAACTTTTGCAGAAAATGGTGCTACCTCTATTATTCTCGATTTATTTCAGGATGCAGTCGATGAAGCCGTTAAAAAGATTACTGATAAAGGTTTGAAAGCTTTCGGATATGTAGCTAATATAACAGACTCAGAATTGATAGGCAACCTTTTCAAAGAAATTTTTCAAAAATTCGGTAAAATCGATATTCTCATAAACAATGCAGGAATCACCAAAGACGGGCTTCTTATGAAAATGAAAGAATCAGATTGGGATGCAGTTATCAATGTAAATTTGAAGGGAACTTTCATCTGTACACAAAAAGTTTGCAGGTTTATGATGAAACAGAGACAAGGTGTTATTTTAAATATTTCTTCGGTGGTTGGCATTATGGGAAATGCTGGTCAGGCAAATTATGCTGCTTCAAAAGGTGGAATAATTACTCTCACAAAATCA
>JAUWNO010000246.1 GCA_030612605.1 Armatimonadota bacterium | reverse complement strand
TACCCCGTCTTTTGACGTGTTTTCGAACTGATCGATAAATTCACCGATGCGGTAAGCTCCCTCAGCACTGCTTTCAATGTTATGCTGTAAGAATTTTTTGTTAAAAAGTACATTCATTTTTAAATTCCCATTGGTAAATAGCCAACAGCCACAGGCTTACTTTTCATAAATCTCTGATTCCGGATGAAAAGAAAACCAGGCAAAAGCAAAGTGATTGCTGTGTATTTCCGGCATCAGTTCTTTACCTTTAAGCTGACCATTAATACACAGTCCGGTTATATCCCAAATACTTTTAGTTTCCTTATCAACAAATTCACCTTTTGTCTTCTCGAATGTTAAAATCCTGCTTTCTAATTCAGATGAGAATACTGTAGCTGATCCTATGTCTTTTGATTTTGCGATTTCTTTCTTATCCAGAACTGAAACAGTTCCTTCTTTGTAAAATATGACAATATTCCTACCATCGTAATGATCATTAATTACCCCTTCTTTAGCAATAACAGAAAAAGGGTAGACTTTATATCCATCACTCCCTTTTATGTCTATTAATCGTTCCATCGGTGATAATCTTGTATCAAGTTTTGAATGATTAAAATATCTTTCATAAGGTTTGTTATGTTCATTATCATAATTTTCGTATGGATTTGTACCATATCTTATTTGTGACGCTGTTCCGGTTTCCGGTGATAGAATTTCCCCATTAGGATATCTGCTGAAAAAGTCTTCAACTGATACTATCAAAGATGGAATTACATTTAACTCGACATCCGCTAATTCTCCTACTAAACCTAATCCTATCAACTGTTGCCACCATGTTTCAGTTTGTTTATCTGCCATTATCATACCGCTGTTTCTGAGCATTCCGGACACCTCGAAATCAAGCAGATATTCTTTCCCTTTGTGTTTTAATCTTCGGTCATATACAACGCTTAAATTGCATAATGGACAGTATGTAGACAATATTGGTATACCATCTAAACTATCATTTGAGATTTCATGCATGGTGAGAATATTTAATGGATAGGCTTTGGCCTTATCGTTTATAGCAACAGAGATTACTGGTTCATGCTTAAAAAATTCCTTTAAACCCTTTTCTTTTCCGATGAATTTTGGATAATCAATTTTCGGGAAAGTGTTACGAGGAACAACAACTGTGATTTCCTCTAAGTTAACAATTCGTTTAGAAGTATCTGTTTTCCAGTTGTATTCTATATTACGAAGATTCTTTAATTGTGCTTTTGCACTACTAATTGTCATTGAGATGATAAGAAGATACATGAATGTTTTAGATATTTTTTTCATTTTAAAAGATTTATTTCTTTAGAGTAATAATTGCTTGTGTCTGACGTTTTGAATAAACGCCTGTTTTAATGGCGTTTATTTATTGTCATACCGTGTTTTATTCAATCTTTTTCGCTTCAATTTCTCTATGTTTTTGATATAGTGTCAGACTCGTCACTTTCCCCTTTTCAAAATTGAATCCTATTTGTGCAGATGCTGTTTTATAGAAAAACCTATCTTCCTCATATGGGAATAATTCAAGTTTTGGCTGACCTGTAAGTTGGGCATATAGTTGTTTATCTTCTAAGGAAATCGCAAAGATCAATTCAGACCTTATCTCGTATTCTCCCGTATATTTTTCCAGGACTTTTACAGGAAGGTTGATTTCTTCAAATTCCATTTTAACAAACGATGGCAAGGGCCCTGCATTTTTTTCACCACTTAAGAGTTTCAAGGAAAGATCGCCGATTGAAACCAAAGCGTCATGTACACCTCCGGAATTTGATGCAATATACACACCTGTCTTTGAACTTGTTCCTACCTTGAAAGCTGTAGAAAATCCAGGAAGTGCTCCTGTGTGCAGAAGAAATTTTTCATCATCGATATTTATTACGCCAGTTCCAAGTCCATAATAGCTTCCAAATTGTGCTTTTTGCATTTCAGCTATTGATTCTGAGCTTAAAATTGACTGCCCTTGAAAGAGTCCTCCATTTAATTGAGCAATTAGAAAATTGGCTATTTCCGGAACAGTTAAATACATATCCCCGGCAGGAAATACGTCAAAGCGAATTTGATATTCAGGAAAAGGTTGATTGTTTACTATTGTATACGGTAATGCTAGTTCTTCTATCATACCTGGTGTTGGCACCAATGGACCTTCCGATTGAATCCTTAGCGGCTTCAAAATATTCTCTACAATGTAGTCTTGATATGATTGTCCTGACACTTTTTCAATTACTAGTCCTAAAAGTGCAAAGCAATGATTGCAATATTTGAAATTTATCCCAGGGGGTTCTTCAGCACTAATTTCAGAAGCAACTTCTTCAAGTGTTCTGGGTAGCATTCTTTTCCATATAGGAATCATCTCGATAGGACCTTTTAATCCCGAATGGTGACTTAACAGATGGCGAATAGTAACAGGTGTTCCTTCATTTGAAAGATCGGCAATAGCTGATTCGTCTAGGTACTTATTTACAGGGTCATCTAAATCCAATTTCCCGGCTTCCGCTAACTGCATGATCGCAGTTGCTGTAACAAACTTAAAATTTGAACCAGTGTGATAAATTGTAGCACTGGTTGCAGGAACCTGCTTTTTGACATTTGCATAACCGAAGGCATCTGCCCAAACAATAGTATCATCTTTAATTAATGAAATGGAAATAGATGGTATGCCGGTTTCCTTTAGTAACTTATTGATTTCCTTCGTTAGTGTCTTTTTTGTGAGCTCTAAATCGAAATTCTCTTCTGATTGACTGTCTTGAGAAATAGACTTATTTGGTATAATGAACACACACAATAAAAGAATTAATACAAATTTTTTCTTAATCATTTTTTAGTTTTAATGTGGTTTAATGGTATGGTTATGCGTAGTGCGGGATTTTATGCATTTAACTTTCAACTTATCTCTAATTTTATTACTTACATTTTCTTTCAATTTTGCACTGAAACCCGCATTACGTATAGCTTTTGTTGTGTACTGCTCTTATTCTTCATCGAAGATAAAGACATCTTCAATTTTATGCTCAAAAACTTTTGAGATATCGTATGCCAGTTTTAGAGAAGGATTGTATTTTCCCTTCTCAAGAAATACAATAGTCTCCCTGCGGACTTTTACTTTTACGGCTAAATCATTCTGGGTTAAATCATATCTTGCCCGTAACTCTTTCATTCTATTTTTCATCATTAATTCCTCTATTATTGATTATCACCCAGCTAATAACAAAAATTATTGCCATTCCAATCATTCCGGTAGAAAACAACCATTTAATGTTTATGATTACATGACTTTGCATATATATCAATACTAACCATAGAAATAAAGATAAATAATAAGATATTGCAGCTGCCTTTTGAGCTACTTTTCTTGACAGTTCATCCTCTTCAGGTAAGCCTTGTTTTTTCCTTTTAATTCTTCCGTATGCCAAATAAATACCCATTATAAAAAATACTAACAGGACTCCGATAAAAACATACTCCAAAACCGAAGATGATGAATTACCTGGTTGAACTAGCCATAATCCGGTAAGAACAATAATCCAGGTCAAAACAAAAATTGGTAAAAATACTTTTTTCATGATGTTTAAATTTTAAATGTTAATAATATCTAACACAAAGATAGATATAAATAACATTCAATTCCAAATTTTTTTATAAAATATTTTTTCCAATATTTTTAACATGCAGATAAACAGACATATAAACTGAAATTATTTTTAGAATTTTTCCAGGTTATTCTATAAAATTTGAATTAATGCGATTATTAAGAGATACTGTCAATGGAAATCATGCTCTTAGAGTTGCACACAACTTAATATATAGTGCAAATTTTTATTTTATACAAGAATAACGTAATTAACTGTTTTTAAAAAAATACCGGATATTGCTATTTACTATTTACTTCATACTATTTACTTCTTATTTTTTACTTCCTCCACCAGTTCCTTGCCAAGAAAATGCTTGAACCAGAACTGTACACCTTCCCTTGTTGAATGAACCCGTTTTGGCCCACCCCAACCGTGCCGGCCACCCGGGTATAACATAAGCTCAAAATCTTTGCCAAGGTCTTCCATCTTTGATATCAGCTGAATAATGTTTTGCATATGTACATTATCATCCATTGTTCCGTGGGTAATAAGAACGTATCCTTTATACTTATCAGCATGTGTCATTACAGAGCCGTAGTCGTATCCATCAGGATTCTGCTCCGGTGTG
>JAUWNO010000242.1 GCA_030612605.1 Armatimonadota bacterium | reverse complement strand
CAATTGCTTTCAAATACTGAGAAAAATATTCGAGAAAATAAGAGCTGAAAAACTCCCCAATGTGGAGATGAGATATCTTTCCATGGGCATGACCAATGATTTTGAAATTGCCATCCAGGAAGGTGCGAACATCATCCGCATCGGAACTGCCATTTTTGGAATAAGAAATTTATAAAAGGAAAAACTATGATTCCAATCTTAATTTTTGCCGGACTGTTGATTTTATCTTATTTAATCGGCTGCCATTCAACAGCCAGACTCATTGCCAGGTATTTTAGAAGTTTGAATATTGACAAAGTAGGAACCGGTCATCCTGATACGGAAAATATTTTTCATAATGTTGGTAAAATTTTAGGAATTCTTACCGGCATTGTAGATTTCGGCAAAGTTTATCTCTATCTTATTATGCTGAATTTTTTCTTAAACTATTTTGCCATAACACAATCAATTTCTTCTCAAAACCATCTGCTTATTTTGGGATTCATTATGGTTGTGGGTCACTGCATGCCGATAACTCACCGTTTTAAAGGCGGAAGAGGTCTTTTTACCTATATGGGATTGGTCACTTTTTTTGCTCCCTGGCCCATGATAATCGTGATTTTTCTGGCTATGATTGTAGTTTTCTTCTTCAAGCAGATACGCTTTGCTCAGTATATGATTGTACTGCTTCCTCCCTTCATTAATTTCTTTTTCCCCGGTGGCAAAGAATTTCTCGGGAAAATGTTCATCGCTGCTATTTTAATGGGAATCATGAACTTTTTTGTATCCAAAAAATTAGGAGAAATATGATGCAAATCGTTCCGGTCACAACTCAGAAAGAATTAAATAAATTTATCAAATTACCCTTCCAGCTCTATAAAGATGATCCTTATTGGGTGGCTCCTCTTCTTATGGACCAGAAAAAGTTTTTCAATCCTAAAAAGAATCCCTATTTCAAACATTCCGAAGTACAGCTTTTCCTGGCTTTACAAAACGACAAAGTGGTTGGAAGGATCTCCGCTCATACCAATACTCTGCACAATAAAACTCACAAAGATAAAGTAGGATTTTTCGGTTTCTATGAATCTATCAATAACCAGGAAGTAGCAAATGCTCTTTTTGATGAAGCTATGAACTGGTTGAAAGCAAAAGGATTCGATACGATGCGCGGTCCCATGAATTTTTCTGTGAATGATGAATGTGCTCTACTCATCGATCCCTTTGACTCTTCACCCATGGTTCTGATGACCTACAATTTTTCCTATTATAAATCGTTATTTGAAAAAGCCGGACTTAAAAAAGCAATGGATATTTATGCCTATCACATCAAAGTACAAAAGCCACCGGAACGTCTAGTAAAACTGGCTGCCAAAATTGAAACGCGTGGCAATTTTACTATCCGCTGTCTGACCACCAAAAACAGGAAAAAACTCAAAGAAGATGTTGCCATGATTTTTCATATTTATGAAGAAGCGTGGAAAGATAACTGGGGTTACGTGCCTACCACAGAAAAAGAATTTGATTTAGTGGTTGATAATATACTTCCTATTTTAAGACCTGAATTTGTCTTTATCGCAGAAATTGATGGAAAAGCAGTCGGCTTCTCTGTTACCCTGCCGGATTACAATTTCATTCTCAAAAAAATCAAGGGCAGATTGCTGCCTTTTGGCTGGCTCAAATTTCTCAAATACAAAAATAAAATTCCCGGTTTGAGGGTTCCGATCATGGGAGTTCTGGATAAATATAAAAATCGTGGAATCGATGTTTCGTTTTATTACCACTCTTTCAAAACTGCTTATGAACACAAAAATCCTTACACAGATGCTGAATTTTCCTGGGTTCTGGAAACCAATAAAATGATGAACAGAATTTCTAAAAGTTTGATGGCGAGCATTTACAAAACCTACAGGATCTTTGATAAGAAAATTTAATTTCATGACCAGAAATAAATTCCATCCCATCGATTTCATCTCCTTTACGTACATCTTCATAAATATGCTTTTTATCCTTTTTGGCTGGAAACGCATTTTAAATCCACAACTCCATTTCTTCGTTTTTCTTATGATTGGAATCGTGATTTTTTTGCTGATTAAATATTCTCATAAATCTAAGATTTTATCCTTTTTCAGGGACTGGTATCCTTTCTTTGCCTTTCTCTATTTTTTTGAAGTAACCTCTGCCCTGAATAAAGTTTTTTTCCCGGATTTCATTGACCCCTTTTTCCAGAAAATTGACCTGCTGATTTTCGGGTATCAACCTGCTATCCAGTGGGGACTTAAATGTGATAATTTCTTCTTCCACGAAATTATGGCTTTTTCCTATTTTTCTTATTATTTGATGTTCCCCTGTTTAGGAATTTTCCTCTATCTGAAAAAAAGAGATGCTTTTCATAAATTTGTTTTTAACCTCAGTTTTGTGTTTTATATCTGCTGTCTCACCTACAATGTTCTGCCGGTTGTTGGCGGCAGGTATTGGGATTTAACTTTGGAGCTAACCAAAATTTATCGATATGGTGTCTTCAGCAGGATTATGGCTTTTATTTATAATCAAACAACTCATTTTGGTGGGGCGTTTCCCAGCTCGCATGTAGCTTTATCGGTGGCTGTTACAATTTGTGCTCTGCGTCATCAAAAAGTACTCGGTTATATTTTTCTTATGCTCACTTTTTTGCTCAGCATTTCCACTATTTATCTTCATTATCACTATTTTATCGATACGATTTTTGGTATTTTTTACGGAATCGGTTTCTTTTTTTTAGCTCTTAAAATTCTATCAAGACTTGAAGAAAAATGTTCAGTTTCTTAAATTCCGGTATTTTATTTCTTTCTGCTGCTATTGTCATACCGATTTTGATCTATCTTTTTGCTAAAAAAAAACCGCGTAAAATCATTTTCAGTTCCATCAGGTTCATCAAAGAAAGTCAAAAAAAACAGAGAAGAAAAATCAATATTAAAAACCTGCTGCTGCTGATTTTGAGGATGTTGATCATTCTGTTCACGATTCTGGCAATCTCACGTCCGGCTTTAAAAGTTCCTTTTTTAGATAAAGGAACTCTGCATCCTCAAACTGCAATTGCCATTATCATAGATAATTCCTTTAGCATGGACTTTCTGATCGATACTCAAACCGAACTGGAAAAAGCAAAATCCATCTTCTCTGAAATCAATGAAATTATCTCCAAAGATGATATTACTTTGATCCTGTGTTTAAATAAAGATTGGAACACTCTAAACGGAAACCTGATCTATGGCAAAATTCCTGAAGACCTGATTGCCAATATTTCCATCACTCCCCAAGCTCAACCATTTCAAGAGGTCTTTACACTAGCTTCTCAGAAATTGAAAGAGAGCCATCTTCCCAACCAGGAAATCTATTTTATCACAGATTTTCAAGATCAAGAGCTTCCGGAAAAAATCTATATTCCCTGCTTTTTCATTCCCACAACCGAACTGGAAAACAAGAATAATATCAGTTGCCAGAATGTGCATATAACAGCAGAATTAACCAAAAGAACATTTCAGAAAATCATCTCTTTCGAGGTTGTGAATCATGCTGATTTTTCCCAGCAGGATATCATTTGTCAGCTCTTTTTTGAAGGACACACCACTTCTGAAAAAGTGGTTGATCTACAGCCATATCAAAGAAAAAAGGAGACTTTTGCTATCAACCTGGAAAAGTCAGGCTGGCACTCCGGTTATGTTCAGGTTAAGAATGAAAGGCTGCCTTTTGATAATCGCAATTATTTTAGTTTCTTTTACAATCTTTCTCCAGAAGTTGCTGTAATTTCTGATGCAAATGAGCTTCCGATTCCTTTGCAGACAATCCTGGAAATTTACACAAATAATCCTGAAAATATTAAGATTTTCTCTACAGAAAACCTTAATTATGAAACTCTGAAAGATTTTGAAAATATTATTGTTTTTAAGAAGCAAACTCTCACCACAAAACTTGAGTTTATTTTGGACAAACTGCAAAAGAATAAAAAGGGAATTCTATTTATTGCAGATAGAAATCTTTCTGAGGAATGGCAAAAATATCTGGGAAATTTATTTGGCGTTAGATTCGACCAATTCTACCATTTCGATAAAAACCTGCAAGTTACCTTTATCAATAAATTTCATCCCATTACCAATCTTTTGGAATCATCCCGAAATATTACTTTCAATGATATCTGGAAAATATCATCATCTTCCGATGTGCTTTTGCAAACGCAGAATTTTCCATTAGCTCTGGAAAAAGACAAAATCTGTCTCTGGCTGTTTGATATCGAAGGTTTGCGAAATCCATTTTTGTTAGATTCCTCGTTCCCGGTTTTTGCTTACAAT
>JAUWNO010000337.1 GCA_030612605.1 Armatimonadota bacterium | reverse complement strand
GTTAAATTTTTGTTTCTATTTAACTGGGTCAGGTAGGGGAAACTTGCAATATCCAACCAATTTCTTTCATAATCTTTCATAAATTATGTTACACTACCATTCGATTCTCCTCCATCTTTTGATGAGAAGAATCTAATTTCTTTTTGTTTAAATCTGTATCAATTTAAACTGCCGATTGTGTACCATTTTTGAATTCCGTTAACACTTATGTTCCTTCTCTTTGGAATATCTTTCATATTATCATCAAAAAGAGAAGGACACGCCTACGCCAGCTTCGGCGGTGCAGGCAGCAGTTTACCCTGTGAAATTCAGCTTGCTGAATATTTCTACAGGGGATGAGTTTGAATAAGGCAATTTTTACAGAACAAGAAAATATATTAGGAGCTATCAATGAAAAGTTTATTCACTTCGGAATCTGTTACAGAAGGTCATCCGGATAAAATCTGTGATCAGATTAGTGATGCAATCCTCGATGAGTGTTTAAGGCAAGATCCTGAGTCTAGAGTTGCTGTTGAAACAGCTACAAAAAATGGAGCTGTGTGGGTTTTTGGAGAAATTACAACTCAAGGGTTTGTTGATGTTGATAAGATTGTCAGAAAAACCCTTTTTGAAATTGGTTATGATCACAGCAAGCTGGGAATCGATGCTGAAAACTGTGGAGTCTTTTCTAGTATTGTTCCGCAATCAGCTGATATAAGTCAGGGAGTTTCTTCCGGAAAAGGTCTGCATAAGGAGCAAGGTGCTGGGGATCAGGGTATGATGTTTGGCTATGCAGTTAATGAAACTCCGCAGTTAATGCCTCTACCGATTATGTTAGCTCATGGGCTTACAAAGAAACTTGCTGAAGTCAGAAAGAATGGGACATTATCATATTTAGGTCCGGATGGTAAATCTCAGGTTACTGTAGAATACGAGGAAATTGTCCCCAAAAGAGTTCATACCATTGTGGTGTCTAATCAACATAGTCCCAATGTTACTCACGATAAGATAAAAGCTGATATCATCAAATATGTCATCAAACCGGTTTGCGGAGAGTATATCGACGACGAAACAACAATTCATGTTAATCCAACAGGAGCTTTCATTATTGGAGGTCCTCAAGCAGATGCCGGTCTTACCGGAAGGAAAATAATTGTAGATACTTATGGTGGAATGGGCAGACACGGAGGAGGAGCATTTTCAGGTAAGGATCCATCAAAGGTAGATAGAAGTGCAGCCTATTGTGCCAGGTATATTGCCAAGAATATTGTAGCAGCAGAACTGGCAAAGGAATGTGAAGTTCAGCTTGCTTACGCAATTGGTGTGGCTGAGCCGGTCTCGGTTTTCGTGAATACATTCGGCACAGGAAAAATCCCGGATGATAAACTGATGGAAATTGTTCGTGAAACTTTTCCTTTGACTCCAAATGGAATAATCAATCATCTTAATTTGAGACGTCCAATCTATCAACTTACTGCTGCATATGGTCATTTTGGTCGTGAATTAGATGAATTCACCTGGGAAAAAACAGATAAAGTTGATATTCTGAAGAAGAAGGCTGAAAAGATAAAATGAGTTTATTAATCGTAGGTTCGATAGCCCTGGACACAGTATTTACTCCTTTTGGTAAAAGGGAGGACATTCTTGGCGGTTCCACAGTATATACATCAATGGCAAGTAAGAACTTTTGCCAGACCAATATTGTGGGAGTGGTCGGTGATGATTTTCCCCAAGAACATATTGATCTGTTAAAATCAAATGATATCGATACAGAAGGAATGGAAATTGTTCCAGGAAAAACGTTTCGCTGGAAAGGAATTTATAATGACTTAAATCGAGCTGAAACTCTTGATACCCAGCTTAATGTCTTTGCCAAATTCAATCCCAGGATTCCTGAAAATTATAAAAAATGTGATTATGTATTTTTAGGAAATATTGATCCGGTGCTGCAATTGAGTGTTTTGAACCAGATGCAAAATCCTAAGGTTACTGCTTGTGATACCATGAATTTCTGGATTTCTGGTAATAAAGAAGCACTTCTGAAAGTTATAAAAAAAGTTGATATTCTTTTTATTAATGAAGATGAGATAAAGATGCTGATTGATGAAAGCAATATTTATCAAGCAGCTGAAATTGCTCTTTCGTTCGGACCAAAGATAGTTGTCATCAAATGTGGTGAGCATGGTTCAGTATGTATTGGAGAAAATTTCATTTTCTTTGCACCTGTTTATCCTGTTAAAAAAGCCGAGGATCCGACCGGGGCAGGCGATAGTTTTGCCGGTGGTTTTATGGGATATCTTACCCGGAAAGATAATTTTGATAAAGATACGATTCGTAATGCCATGATTTACGGTACGATCATGGCGTCGTTTTGCGTGGAATCTTTTAGTCTGGATAAAGTTAAGGAAGTAACTTCTGAGATGATCGAGAACCGAAAAGAAGAAATAAGGAAAAGTGTGATATTTTAGAATAAGTTTAGAATAAAAATGTGTGAATTATTGACTTTTTTTAGCTTGTTCCCAAATTCCGGTTTGGGAACACACTTGAATGAGAAACTCCGTTTCGTATATAATGATTAAAGGTTAAATAAGTTCTGCAAAATTGGGTGTTTTCTAACCTCACCTTAATCCTCTCCTAAAAGGAGAGGAAGTTTTTTGTACTCCTTCTCCTCGATAGGAGAAGGCTGGGATGAGGTGGATATAATAAGAAAAAAAAGGCTCTTTTAAGAAATGAGTGGGTAAGCTAAGAATAATATCCCCCGAACAGTCGCAAGCTCCCTACGGGGCAGGCAATATCGAACCCCAGTGTAATTAAAATCAAAAGAGGATTAAACCCCAGAGAAATAGGAAGAAATTTCACAGGGCAGGCGGGGCAGGCACGGAATATCCAAGTATGAAGGAAAAAAATGGGAGAAAAAAATACAGAAAATAATCAAAAAGAGTTCGAATTATTGGAACATCTTATTGATTATGCGGCTTAGTAATATTATGTTTTCTGATAGTTTATTAAATATCAGTAGTGTAATATTATTTCTGAAAGGTTATGAAAGAAATTGTGTACTTCCTTTCCGAAGCTTCTCACAAATGGATACTTACATTTAAGATTCGGAAAGTTATAATTCATTCGTAATCTTCCGAATCTTATTAGAAGAAAAACCGGAAGAAAACTTCGGAAGATCAATATCTAATGGGATGGATAAGG
>JAUWNO010000220.1 GCA_030612605.1 Armatimonadota bacterium | reverse complement strand
GAAAACCAGCGAAATGGATAAACTGGGTTTAGGCACTTCCATTAAAACCAAGTTTGTAGGATATCAAGAGCATTCCATAAAAACCAGAATCGTAAAGCATTATGTGGATGAAGAAAAAAAAGTGGTTATTGTTCTTGAAGAAACTCCATTTTATGCAGAATCCGGTGGGCAAGTCTCAGATATTGGGGAAATATTTAATGAAAATTTCAAAGTAAAAATTAACGAAGTTCAAAAAGAAAATGATGTTTATTTTCATTTTGGTAAATTAGTTTCCGGAGTGATTAATTCTGAAGATGTGCTTGCAGAGATCGATAAAGAAAATCGGAAGAGTATTGCCGGAAATCACACTGCAACTCATTTACTTCACAAAGCACTCAGAGAAATTCTGGGAAAACATGTTCAACAAAAAGGTTCTTTTGTAAGCTCGGATCATTTACGTTTTGATTTCACTCATTTTCAGCAAGTTTCACAGAGAGAATTGGTATTGATCGAAAGAATCGTGAATAGAAAAATCCGAGAATGTATTCCACTTAAAATCGAGATCAAGGAAATTGAAGAAGCTCGCAAAGAAGGGGCTATTGCTCTGTTCGGTGAGAAATATGAAGAAAATGTGCGAGTCGTTTCAATCGGAGATTATTCCAAGGAACTCTGCGCTGGGACACACTTAAATTTCACTGGTGAAATCGGTTTTTTCAAAATCACTTCAGAATCTTCCATTGCGGCTGGAATCCGACGAATCGAAGCTATCACAGGATTTGCTGCAGAAAAATACGTAAAAATTTTAGAAGATGAAATCGATGAGATTTGCAGATTTTTGAATACACCTCAATTCAAAATAATGGAAAAAATGAAGAAAATTATTTCCGAAAATAAAGAACTTCATCTGAAGATCAGAGGGTTCAGAATTAAATCATCCGGCAGCAAAATGGACGAATTGATCAAACACGCTCCAATCATAAACAATATCAAAGTTGTGGCAGCAAAGATCAAGGTTTCCAATCCCAATGAAATGAGGCAGATCGGAGACCAGCTTCGCGATAAACTGAAATCCGGGATCGGAGTTCTGATCGCAGAAACAAACGGAAAAGTTGCAATTATAACGATTGTTACAAAAGACCTTACAAGCAAATATCACGCTGGAAAAATTGCAGGTAAAATTGCAGAAATCGTTGGTGGAAAAGGTGGTGGAAGACCGGACATGGCAATGGCTGGCGGAAAGGATGTTTCCAAAATTGATGAAGCTGTTAAGAAAGTGAAGGAAATAATCGGAGAATTTATTTAAACACTGAAAACACCGAACACACTGAAAAAAATATCTTATTATTTTAAAAGGAAAAGATGACTGAATTACTTTATTCTGATTTGACCGAGAAAATACGACAAGCAGCTTTTGAAGTTCATCAATATTTCGAAAATGGTTTTTTAGAAAAAGTATATGAAAATTCTCTTGCTTACAAACTGAGGAAGTTGGAACTGAATATAAAGCAACAAGAATCAATAAAAGTTTATTTTGAAAATAATATTATTGTTGGTGAATACATTGCTGATCTTGTTGTAGAAAATAAAATTATCATCGAAAACAAAGCTGTCCAATCGCTTGATAATGTGCACTTTGCTCAATTGAAAAATTATTTGAAAGCTACAAAATTTCGTTTGGGATTACTGATAAATTTTGGTTCGAAACAAATTCAGTTTAAAAGAGTTATTTTATAAAATATTTTCGGTGATTTCGGTGTTTTCGGTGTTTAATTTATTATAACCTGTCTTACTTCCTTTGCCACACTTTCAGGAGTAATATCAATCATACATTTCTGATGGATTTTCTGCGAACATCTTCCTCTTCCATCTTTTGTGCAGGGTCTGCATTTCAACGGAACCTGCAGAATTTTAACGGTTTCTCCAGTGGGAAAACCAAACGCTGTTGGACCTAAAAGAGCTAATGTTTTCACGTGCATCAAATCCGCAAAATGAAGAAATCCGGTATCAGCAGAAATAACCAAATCCGACTTTGCAATTACATAGCAGCTTTCTAATAATGATAATCTGCCAGCAAGATTGAGCACTCTTTCCGAAGCTTGCTCAACAAACTCTTCACAAAAAGCATCTTCTGCTCCAGCTAAAACCACAAATTTATATTCCTTCAAAAGAGAGATTAGTTTTTTCCAATGTCCGATTGGCCAGCGCTTCAATTTCCAGGCAGCAGAAGGAACAAGAGTGATTATCGGTTTTTCTGCAAAATATTCTGATAAGATTTTATCAATTTTCTCTGAAATCTCAATTGGAAAATCCCATTTTATATTCTGTTCTTTAAATGCTGTTATTCCCCACTTTCTCAAAGGTTCTCTAAACGAAATCATTCCTTTGAAAGGAGTTGGTAAAACTTTCATACGAAAATTAAAAAAGAGAAATCTTTTAAAACGCTCCTTCTTTCTGATAATAAAATTACTTTTTCTGAACAGCATCAAAAACAAAACTTTCGAGCGAATATTGCTGTGGGCATCATAAATAAAATCAAATTTTTCCCTTCGTAAAGATTTTCCTAGATTGATTAAACCTTTAAATCCAGCTTTCCTATCCAAACTCCAGATTTTAGAAATTAAAGGATGGATAGATAAAATTTGAGAAAATTCTTTCCTGCAAACCCAATGGATTTCAGCTTTTGGAAATTCTTCTTTAATGAATCCAACTACAGACATACATTGAACAATATCGCCAAAACTGGAAAAACGAATAATTAAAATCTTATGTTTCATTCGTAAATCCTTTTTCACAAAGACACCCCGATACAGTCATTCTTCCTTACGGGGCAGGCAAAGACACAAAGAAAAAATTTCATTTTTTTATTATCTCATCAATTTTTTTCTTAACCCGCAAACTTGATTTTCCATCCAATCCTTTAAAAAAATAATTGCGAAATTCTTTAAGTTTTTTTTTCATTTCTTTGGTTGGATTCAATGCGGATTCAACTGCCGGAATCAAATCCTCCGGAGAGAACATATGCGGGAAAGCTCCTTGCAACCAATCTTTGGGAGCAACAGAAAGAACTTCCATACCATCACTGTGCTTTTCCTTAAAATGCGGAAGAACATAAATAATTCCGAATTTTCCAAGAGCTAAAAATTCATTAATAACGCTGGATGTATCGCTGATAAGCGTATCTGCTAAAAATAAATATGGATAAATATCATAATCTTGTTTGGAGATCAGGAAAACCTCTTTGAATTTCTGGGAGAGTTTCTGATAAAATTTATAGTGCGAACTCGGAGCATATTTCGTTCCCCAACTGTAGGGATGAAGCTTGATAATCACATTATAAGTTGGAATCAAATCAACGATTTTATCTTGCAGAAATTCTATACAACTCGGTTTGTAAGATGGAGCAAATAACACTGTTTTTTTGTTCGGATCAAGCTCTAAATTAGCGATCAGATTATTATTATCATAATAATTTTTCCAGAATAATGGATCTAATTTTGGAATTCCGAAAATATGAAAGTCAGCTTTATTTTCCCAACCCAGACTCTTGATGTAATCAAACCAGTATTGACCTTCCAAAAAAACATGATACCAAAGTTCCTTTTGTTTAACGATATTTCGGATTCTGGAAGTTTTTATTCCCACTCCGTGATCAAGATGAATACGCACTACATCACCATATTTTTTATGTTCCCTGACAGCATCTGCTACAACCAGAATATCCCAGCCAGATGTTTCATCAGTTAGTTTATATCCTTCTTTTCTCAGGTTGGATACAATACGGTTTTTATCTGGAATTCGAAAAATACCGAGCAATCTTTTGCTATCCTTTTCTACATGAATCCACAGATCATATTTCGGATCTTTTTCCATTTCTTTGTAAAGAGGAAACAAAGAATTGAAGTGATATTCTTTGGAAAGGTCAAATAGAACTTTTATCATATTCTCCTATCTTTCAATACTTTAAGCGATGAATTAGTTTCCATTTTCTGTATAAATTCAATGGCTTTTTAATTTTTGAAAAAGCATCTTGTTCCTTCAATTTGATTAGCTTTTCAATAATATTTTCACTGATTCTTCCATCCAAATAAGGATTGATTTCCTGAATATGTTTCATCCTGTTTTCGTGAAATTCTGCAGGATTCTGAAGACTTCTATCAATTGCTGTTCGCAGTTCATCTGGATGTGAAATATCAATTCCTTTATCAAATCTGCTTTGCGTTTTAAAAGTTATAATCGGTTTATCTAAAACAAGAAATTCATAAATTACAGATGATGTATCTGAAATCAAAACATCTGCCAGATGAAGGAAAGGAGTAATATCGAAAAAATCTATCAATTTTATATTTGAGGAAATATTTCCTTTGAAATTCTCAACAATTTTCTTATCCATTAAATCGTGAAACTTCACAAACCAGATTTCATCATCCTTAATTATTTTTGGAATTATAGGCAATATCTCATTTGCAGATTGCATTTTTGGACTGAAAGTTGGAGCATATAAAATGACCTTTTTGTTCTCTGCAATCTTAAACACTTTTCGTATTTTTTTTGTTGGGTACTTCAAAAGATAATCAATTTTCGACCAACCTGTTTCCTCGACTAAAAAGTATTTGTATCTGCTCTGAAGCTTTTTAAATTTTTCTGTAACAAAAGGACCGGAAGTGAAGTAAACATCGAAATAATGTC
>JAUWNO010000274.1 GCA_030612605.1 Armatimonadota bacterium | reverse complement strand
GGAATCAAGATCAACCAGGCAGTGTTTATTTGTTATGTAAACGTACATAAAGATGGATTTTTTAAGGCATATTCCAGAAAACAGGTTAAACCGATCTTGATGCCTAAAGTAAGGGGAGAGTTTCCCAAAATCTATAAGTGTATAGAAAACAATAGGTTAATTGAGAAATTTGTATAATTTCTATTACAGAACCAAAAAGTTTTCAGGGAGAAATAATGAAAAAATTTAATATCTACAAATTAATAAGTATAATCGCTTTTCTTTTACTGATTTTCATTTTAGCTGTTCCTCAATTTTTCAACATCGATAAAAAGAAAAATGCTGAGGAATGCATTAAAAACATGAAAATAATTTATAAAGCCATCGAACGTTATATGGATGAGAGAGAGATAAATTTTGAGGGAACTGCTCGTGACCTGATGAGAACCGGCTATCTAAAAAAGACGTATGAATGCCCGGGAAACGGAGTAGGTGATAAATATTTTATGTCCGGAAACTATGAATCCGGTCAGATAATTGTTAAATGCCCCAATAAAATAAAAGCGCAAGAGGAAAACAAAAAAGATTTTCAGGATCATGAACTACCTGAAAGTTTAATTGAATAGAAATGTAAAAAAATATAAAACCTTCAAGGTTTTGCTTAGCCTTGAAGGTTTTTTTATACAAAAAAATGAAATATCAGGAATTTTTAGATTATATTTATCAGCGTCATTCCGGGAATGTAAAACTTGGTTTGGAAAGAATGTTGAAAATTCTTGAACAAATGGATAATCCGAACAAAAAACTGAATGGAATACATATTGCCGGAACAAACGGCAAAGGTTCAGTCGCAGCAATTTGCGAAGCTCTTTCCATTGGCTCAGGCTTAATAACCGGTTTGAATACATCACCACATTTACAAGATTATCGAGAAAGAATCCGTCTTAATGGCAGAAATATTACTTTCCAGAGATTGATGAAGATTTATAAACTATTTGAAGAAACCTTCGAAGCAAATGAAGCATCTTTTTTTGAAATCACTACTGCTATGGCATTTTATTATTTTATGATTAACAACATAGAAAACGCAATATTTGAAGTTGGTTTGGGAGGACGGCTCGATGGCACCAATCCATTTTCTTCCACGGTCACTGTAATTACTTCAATTTCTTATGATCATACCAAAAGTCTTGGTACATCCATCCAAAAAATAGCAACGGAAAAAGCTGGAATCCTCAAAGAAAATACTCCTTTAGTTCTGGGAAAAATGAGCTCGATTGCTCGTAAAACAATTCGGGAAATCGCCAAAGATAAAAACATAAGAGTCTATCAGTTTGGAAAAGATTTTAAAATTTCAAATGTTTCCATTAATTTGAAAGAAACAACTTTCGATTATAGTTTCAAAAATATATCTTTAAAGAAGTTAAAAACAAATCTCATTGGTTTTCATCAGGCAGAAAATGCTGCATCTGCAATTACGAGTTTTATCTTATTTTTAGAAAAAATTAAAAAGGAAATAAATCCTGAAATTATTAGAAATTCTCTCCTGAAAATAAACTGGATCGGCAGAATGCAGATTATTTACAGGAAACCGCTTGTAATGATTGATGGTGCGCATAATGAAGAAGGCATTAAAGCTCTCACAAGAAATCTGAAAGATTTGTTTCCTAACCGAAAAATACGTTTTGTGCTGGCAATCCTGCGGGATAAAAAAATAGAGTTTATTATCAAAGAAATTTGTGATATCGCTTTCAAAGTTTATGTCTCAAAAAACAAATCTACTCGTGCTGCAGAAATCGATGACCAAGTCAAATTTGTAAAAAATCACGACATCAAATACGAAACAATTCCCGATGTTAAGGACGCTACCAGAAAAGCAATTAAAGAATCAAAAGACGATGATATTATAATTGTGTCCGGTTCTTTGTACACGATTTCGGAAGTGCTGAAGGGAAAGGAAAATATATTCAATATTTAATAGAATTTTTTAAGAATTTCTGCTTTTCTCTTCTTGAAGAATGAATCGAAAATTTTAGATTCATAGAAGTTTCCTATTTATTGAACGACTTTTATCCTTTGATTTTCTTTTTCTACTTTGATAATTCGCTCTTCGCCATCCGGAAACCTGATTTTCAAATCGAGTGGAGGTGAAACATTTCCCAAACCAAAATGCTGAACCAGAGCATGCTGATTGGTAGTTCCCTTCCCACCTTGAATCTCACGAATTAAAGAAATTTTTTCATTTGATAAAGTTAGACGCGTACCTATTCCATCAGAATGGTTTTTGGATTTAACTTCAACTTCCAGCCAATTTCCAGAGTTTTGAGTATCATTTCTGAAAAGCTGGATTGTTCCTCCAGCAGCTAAAATATCCAGATCTCCATCATTATCAAAATCTGCAAAAGCTACTCCCCAACCATTAAAATGACGTACACCAGCTAAAAATGTGATTTCCCTGAAAGTCCCATCTTGGTTGTTCATATACAGAAAGGAGCGTCTTCCTTCATAAATGCAGTTAATATAAAGATCGAGAAATCCATCATTATCCAAATCTCCCCAGGCTGGTTCGGAATGAGTTTCCTCAAAACGGATTCCAGAATTTTTGCGAACATCTGTGAACTTCCAATCCGGAGCTCCCGAGTTTAAATAAAGCATGGTCATATTGGAAAAATCTATGTAACGTGGATGAGCCAAATTTGCAGTAATCAGATCCAGATCACCATCATTATCCACATCTGCCCATTCGCTGCCAATTGTGTGTCCCCACCAGCCTTCAACCTCTTCCCCACTTACTCCCAGTTCTCTTGCTTTATTATGGAATTTCCCGGTTCCATCGTTTACCCACAGAAAATTTTCCTGCAATCTATAATTTGAAACAAAAATATCCAGGTCTCCGTCATTATCGAAATCTCCGAAATTCACTCCACGACCGGCTCGTTTTTCTTTATCTTCCGGTAAGAGTCCGGCTTTTTTTGTGAATTCCTTAAATTTTCCCTTTCCCTTTCCCTTTCCAATAAAGAATTGGTCTGCTTCCGGTTCGGAATCTGTTATCTTCCAAACTTCATAATTGGCAAAATAAACATCCAACCAGCCATCGTTATTCACATCTCCGATTCCAACTCCTTCAGTTGAAATTTCATTATTTTTTATAGACTTCTTGTTATAAATTTTCCGGAAAATATTTACGTTATTCAACCAAATGGATTCCGGGTCTTTAGTGATTATATCCAAATCTCCATCATTATCGAAATCTCCCCATAAACCGCCATTGGCACGAATCGTTTCCGGAAAAGCTGTTTGAGTGATTTCAATAAAATTTTTACCATTCTGATTCTTGAATAATCTGCAGCCATCTAAAAGCAAATCCTGGAATCCGTCATTATCAAAATCTCCCCAGGCAACTCGTGCTGCCAGGATATTTTCCAATCCAAATTCTTCAGTAACATCAGTGAAAACAACATCATCATACTTTGAGCGATAACGCATAAAATCTATGTATTCATCTTCGCTTAAATCTTTGTAGCCGATAATTCTTCTTAAAAGAGAATCTGCTTTAGGAGTGTATTTATTCCTGGAATCTCCTGCAATGAGAGATTGAAGAGCAGCATCAACAGCTTTTTCCCTCTCATCCAAACCATCATAAACTTTTGCCAAGTAAAAGTAACAGCCACCCAAAGTGGTCTCATCGTCGATTCCAAGCTGATTATCTGCAATTATCTTTTTCAGAACTTCTTCAGCTTCATCATATTTCTCTAATTTTATGAGAATATCAGCTAATATTGCAGCCGTATTTACAGGAGCGGAACGCTCTTCCAATTCCCATTGCATAACCGGATAAAAATCCATCTTAGGAT